>PMBS01000354.1 GCA_003153015.1 Myxococcales bacterium | reverse complement strand
CAGATGCTCCCGCGATGGTACGCCGCTGGCAAAGCCGGCGGGCTTCCCACGCGACAGGCGCGGCGAGCGCCAGATTCGTATTGCACCACCATCCCGCGGCAAGCGGAGCCGCGGCCCGACTCAGAACGATATGCCTTTCCATGATCAAGCCGCGCACCCAATCGGAGCGATCGGTGGTGGTCGTGGCCGTGGCGGTGGCCGACGGTGATCACTCCGGCCACGGCCACGTCTACGACCTTCTGCGGCTATCGTGGGATTGTGGTTGCAGGTAGATTGCAGGTCCTGCCCGCCATGCATTCCCGGGTTTCGCCCCTTGCCAGCGTCGTGTTGCTTGGCTGGGTCATCGCGACCAGCCAGACGATATTGTTGCGTGAGGCGCTCGCGGCTGCGCAGGGCAATGAGCTGGCCATCGCCCTGGCTCTCGGCCAGTGGCTGCTTCTGACCGCGGTCGGCAGCGCGGCAGCCGGGCTGCTGCCGCGCCGGTGTTCCCGTCGGTTTCTCATGGCCGGCGCACTCTTGCTCGGCCCGGCGCTTTTCGCTGCGTTGCTGATCGCGCGCGGGCTGCCGCGCATCTTCTCGCTGGCACCGGGCGCCCTGCTCAGCCTCGACGAGCACGTGCTCGGTGTGCTTTTCACCCTGGCGCCGGTCTGTTTGGTAGGCGGGGCCAGCTTCACCCTGGCCTGCCGACTGCCTGGTGTGGCCCCGGCGCGCGCCTACCTGGCCGAGGCAGCGGGTTGGCTCTTGGGCGGGGTGACCGCGACTTGGCTGCTGGAAACCTGGCAGCCCTTTGCCGTGGCCGCAGGGCTGAGCGTCGGTGCAGTGGCGGCTGCAGCCTTGCTTGCCGGCCGTGCGTGGATCTTGGCGGCGGTCGGGCTCGTCGCGGTTTTCGTCGTGGGCCAGCGTGGGCTGGGCAGCATCGAGTCAGCCAGCCTGGCCTGGCGCTGGCCAGGGGAGACCATCGAGGCGAGCGCATACACCCGCCACGGCCATGTGGCGGTGCTGCTGCGGGCAGAGCAGCGCGCTCTGTTCGAGGATGGCCATCTGGCCCTGGTGCTGCCCGAGCGCCAGTCGTCCGAGGAGCTGGCACACCTGGCCTTGCTGCAGGTGAGCGAGCCGCGGCGGATCTTCGTGGCACGTGGAATGGGTGGCCTCTTGCCCGAGATTCTCAAGCATCCAGTCGTCGAGGTGGCGCTGGCCGAGCCTGAGGCGACCTTGGCTGAGATGGAGATCAAGGCCGCTGACCCGGCCACCCGCCAGGCGCTGCGCGATCCACGGGTCCACCTGCTCACCGGCGATGTGCGCAATCTTCTTCGGGGGACAGCCTCTCCCTGGGATATTGTCTTGCTTGCGACAGCCGAGCCGTCGACCCTGCTTGCGAGTCGCCTGCTGACCAGGGAGAGCTTTGCCGAGGCCCGGCGTGCGCTACGGCCCGGCGGCGTGCTGGCCTTTGCCCTGCCTGGTGCCGAGAACTACTACAGCCCGGAACTGGTGGCACGCAACGGCGCGGTGTACAAGGCACTGGCCTCTGTGTTTGCGCATGTGGTGGTGACGCCGCTGTCGACCAACTACTTTCTGGCCAGTGATGCGCCTTTGAACCGCGATCCGGTAGAACTGGCGCGGCGTCTTCGGGAACGGAAGGTGACGGCCAATTTCGTGGATGAGTACTCTCTCGCGGTACTCATGCCCGAGGAGCGCGTGCAGTCTCTGTCCGATCGGTACAGAGACGCGGCGGTCGCGGCAAGCAGCGATCGCCTGCCCACGGCCTACCTGCACGACCTGCTGGTTTCCGGGCGCGAAGATCCTGGGCGCGTTGCGAGTCTTCTACGTTGGGCCCTCGGGCTCGGGTTCTGGCCGCTGGCGCTGGGACTCGCTGTGCTGCTTGTGGTGCCGGCCCTTCTGGCTGCGCGGGCCAGGAAAGAGCAATGGCCAGCCCTCCTGGTCGTGTCAGCGGTTGGGTTTTCCAGCATGGCCTCGGCCGTACTGATTCTCGCTGTTACCCAGTCGGCCATGGGGGCGCTACATCATCTATTGGGCGCCCTCCTGGCTGCCAACATGGCAGGGTTGGCCTTTGCCGCGTGGGCGGGTGGTTTGAAGGTCCGGCTCTGGGCTGTGCTTGGCCTTGGCCTGGTGGTTCCAGCGTTTCTTCCGCTGCTCTCGCGCGTTTCGACGCAGGTGCCGCCAGTCGTGATGATGGGCGCCTTGCTGGTCGCTTCGCTTGCAGCCGGCGCAGCCGTTGGGATCGCGTTTCGCACGGCCTTGGCCTCGGGCACAACCCCGGCGGCAACCTACGTCGTGGACCTGTTGGGTGCGGCCCTGGCCGCGCCGGTCATTGCTGCAGTTGCGCTTCCTGGCTTCGGCCTCGACGCAGCCTGTGCGCTGGTCGCCTTGCTGGCCGTAGCACCCGCACTTGCCCTTGCAATCGCTCGGCGCCGGTGAGCACGGATTTTCCCAGGTTGGACGCGCGAAGTGTATAAAACAACTGGTTGGGACTACCTGCGCGGCGTGCCCAACTTCAAAATACTGCTAGGATAGCGGGCGAATCGCGGGCAGCGGCTGAATCCGCGCGCAATGCACCCCCCAGAAACGTCGGAGATTTCCACATGCACCAATCCCTTCCCGGTTTCTCGCGTTACGCCGCTCTTGCTGCGATTCTGTTTGGTTCCGTCCTGGGCTGCAATCTTTCTCCCCCGAACAAAGGATCAGGCACGGGTGGTTCGAACAGCGGCGGGAGCGGCGGCGCGGGCAGCGGCTCTGGTGGATCGAGTGGAAACACCGGCGGTGCTTCGGCCATGGGTGGTAAGGGCGGCACGAGCAGTTCCGGTGGCTCTGGCGGCACGAGCAGCGGGGGTGGCTCGGGAGGCATGAGCAGCTCGGGTGGTGCGGGAGGCATGAGCAGCTCGGGTGGTGCGGGAGGCATGAGCAGCTCGGGTGGTGCGGGAGGCATGAGCAGCTCCGGTGGCTCGGGCGGCTCTGGCGGCACGAGCAGCGGGGGCGGTTCTGGCGGCACGAGCAGCGCGGGCGGCAGGGGCGGCACGAGCAGCTCGGGTGGTGCGGGTGGCTCGGGCGGCACCAGCAACTCGGGTGGCTCCGGTGGCGCGAGCGGTGCGGGCGGCACGAAGAGCTCTGGTGGCACGACCAGCGCGGGCGGTGCCGGTGGTTCGAGCAGCTCAAGCGCATCGACCGTGGTCAAGGCATCCTGTGGCGACGCGACCCTGCCGGCTGATCCAAAAATGCCGGGGTATCCGGCCGATCAACACACTAAGTTCCAGAGCCAGGCCAGCACAACGGTTCTCAATCTCGCCCTGGCGGACAAGGCTCAGCAGATGCGCGGCACGGATCCTGGGCCCTCGACATCCAGAAACTGGACCGATACCTTCCGCCAACCCGACAACACGTCGAAGTCGATCAAGGGGTTTACCTTCCGGGACGGCCCGCGCGGGGTCAACCTGGACGCGCCCATTCAGGCGACCAACACCTCGCACGGCAAGTCCACGGTATTTCCGGTTGCCATGGCGCGTGGGGCGGCGTGGGACGTGGATCTCGAGTACCGGATCGGCCTATCTATAGGGGACGAGATGGTCGCCGCCAGCCAGACCATGTTGCTGGCACCGACGGTCAATCTCTTGCGCCATCCGCTTTGGGGACGCGCGCAGGAGACCTATGGGGAAGATCCATTCCAGCTTGGCCGCTTGGGCACCGCCCTAGTCGCGGGCGTGCAGACCTACGTTCCAGCCTGTGCCAAGCACTATGCAGCCAACAATATCGAGAACCTGCGAGCATCCAAGAACGCTCAAATGGACGAACAGACCCTGCGCGAGATCTATGCGCGCCATTTCGAGATGATCGTCAAGGACGGGGGCGTGGCCTGTATCATGGCGGCCTACAATTTGGTGAACGGCACCAGCTGCACGCAAAACGCGCATTTGCTCAACGACATTTTGCGCACGGACTTTGGTTTCAACGGCTTCGTTATGTCCGACTGGTGGGCCATGCCAGGCGGAAACGGCGCATCGCCGAACGCCACGCTTGCGGGCCAAGCTATCGCGGCAGGCATGGACATGGAGCTTCCCTGGAGTCTCAACTTCAGCACCATCGAAGGCAGTATCGGCTCAGCCATCAATCAGACGCAGGTTGACACTGCGGTGAAACGCATTCTGGAGCAGAAGTATCGCTTTGGCGTGGACAAGGGCACCGGGCTGAAGGCCACCTCGTCGGGATTAAGCGGCGGCTCCATTACCAACAACAGCGCGCACGTTGCCATCGCTCAAGAGGCCGCTCTAAAGTCAATGGTCCTGCTCAAGAACGACAACAACACACTTCCCGTAAAGAGCACGTTCACCAAGATTGCCGTGGTTGGCTACTCGGAGGACTACTGGGCGCCGGTGAATAGCTCGGGAGTGGCCACCGGTCCTGGCATCAACAACCGGGGTGACGACGTGAACAATGGACACATTGACTTTGCGTCTGGTATTCGGGTCGGCGACGTAGGCAGCAGCCGAGTCAATTTCGATTCGAGCCAGGCCGTGGGGCCTTGCGCTGGAATCAAGGCGGCCGCTGGGTCCGGCGTTACAGTTAGTTGCGGCAACAGTGCCACGGATTCTTCGGTCACGGGCGCAGATTTCATCGTGGTCGTTGCGGGGCTCACCCCATATGATGAGGGCGAGGAATACAACGGCAGCGGTGACCGCACCAGCCTTGCCCTCGATGGCAAGGACAATGGCAAGGGCAATGCGGGTCAACAGGAAGGTTTGATCAAACAGGAGGCGGCGTTGAATAAGCCGATGGTGGTTGTGCTCGAAGGCGGCAGTGTCATCGATCTGACGAACTGGAAATCATCGGTCCCAGCCGAGGTGATGGCCTGGTATCCCGGTATGGTGG
>PMBS01000343.1 GCA_003153015.1 Myxococcales bacterium | reverse complement strand
ACAATCTCGGGGAAACTCTTGACCAGCAGGCCGTTCACCACCACGCCCAGCTCAGTGGGACCGAGACGGCCTTCCTTCTTCTCCACATAGCCGCGATCTTGAATAGTGGACAAGATGGTCGCGTAGGTCGAGGGCCGGCCGATGCCCTTCTCCTCCAGCTCGCGCACCAGGGTTGCCTCCGAGAAGCGCGGCAGCGGCTGGGTGAAGTGCTGCTCGGGCTGGCAGCCGATCAGGCGCAGGGCTTCGTCCTGGTGGATGTCGGGCAAGCTGCCGGCGGCCTCGTCGTCCGCAGCGCCTTCTTCCTGGGTTTCGGCGTAAATGGCGAGGTAGCCGGCAAAGCGCATGACCTGGCCGTTGGCGCGCAAACCGACCCGGCCCGCGTCGATCTCGATGACGGTCTGGTCGAAAACCGCGGGCGTCATCTGGCAGGCCACAAAACGATTCCAGATGAGGGTGTAGAGTCTGAGCAAATCCCCCGCTTCGCGCGCGTCCCGGGCGCTGGCGGTTTGGGAAAGCAGACCCCGCACGGTTTCCGGATCGTATTGCGTCGAGGTGGGCCGAATGGCTTCGTGCGCGTCCTGGGCCGACTTCTTGCTCTTGAAGACGTTGGGCTCAGCAGGTCGCGAGGCTTCGCCGTAGCGATCCACGATCCACGTGCGCACATCTTTCACCGCGTCCTCGGACAGCCGGGTGGAATCTGTGCGCATGTAGGTGATGAGGCCGGTGGGGCCTTCGTCGCCCAGCTCGACACCCTCGTACAGCCGTTGTGCCAGGCTCATGGTGCGCTTGGGCGAGAAGCGCAGCTTGCTGGAGGCTTCCTGCTGCAGGCGGGAAGTGATGAAGGGCGGGGGCGGATTCTTGCGGCGCTCCTTGCGCTCGACAGTGGCGACCCGCAAGGTTGCCTGCGAGAGCAAAGCCACGACCTCGCTGGCTTGGCCTTCGTGCGAGAGCACGGCCTTCTCTCCATCCAGCCGCACCACTCGCGCAGCAAACGGAGGCGGCACGCTGCCTTCCACCTGTGCCGAAATGGTCCAGTACTCCTCGGGACGAAATGCCTTGATCTCGGCTTCGCGATCCACCACCAAACGCACCGCCACTGACTGCACCCGGCCCGCTGACAGACCCCGCCGCACCTTGGACCACAGCACCGGGCTGATCTCGTAGCCCACCAGCCGGTCGAGTACGCGCCGCGCTTGCTGGGACTCGAACTTGTGCAGGTCGAGCTCAAGCGGATGAAGGATGGCCTGGTTCACCGCCTTCTTCGTGATCTCGTTGAAAAGCACGCGGTGGATGTTCGGGTTGGCCGGCCGAATCTCCTCGGCGATATGCCAGGCGATGGCCTCGCCTTCGCGGTCAGGGTCGGGCGCCAGCAGGACCTGGCCCGCCTTCTTGGCCGCGGCCTTGATGTCAGCGATGACTTTCCGTTTGCCTTCGATGACCACGTACTCAGGCTGGAAGTCGTGCTCTACGTCGATGCCCATGCTGGCCTTGGGCAGATCCTTGACGTGCCCCACCGATGCCTTGACCACGTAGCCCGCACCTAGGTACTTCTTGATGGTTGCAGCCTTGGCCGGCGACTCGACCACCACCAGGGTGCCGCTGCCCGCACTGCGCTTCTTCGCGGACGACTTCGCAACGGGTTTCTTGGTCTTGGACGGCTTGGCCTTGGCCGAGGCTGCCACGCTGGAGTTTGGCTTGACCTTCTTGCTAGCAGCCACGTCGAATCACCTCATATTGGTTGCCCGGGATCCTGCAGAGCCAGCCGTCCAACTCGGCCTCGACCAGCGCCGCCATGACCGCCGGCAGGGGCAAGCCGATTCTTCGGCTGAGCAGGGCCGGCGTGGCTGCTCCCTCGCGCAGCGCCGCCAGCAGAAGTCCGATGGCTCCCGCCGGCGGCTCTGCCTCGCTCGACGACGCCGGCCGACGCCCGGCCAGCACCTCCTCGACCTCGGCCGCCGAGGTGACGGGCCAGGCCTGCCCCCTTTGCAGCAGGCGATCGGTGCCCGAGCTGCCCGGAACCGCGAGCACCGGTCTGCCCAACCACCGCGCCAGCGCAGCGGTGATGAGCGCGCCTGACCGTTGTGCGGCTTCGACCACGATCGCCGCATCTCCCAAGGCTGCGATGATGCGGTTGCGCGCAGGAAACTGACCGGCACGCGGAGGCGTTCCGGGTGCGTACTCCGACAGCAGGCCGCCGGTGGCCGCGATACGCGCAAAGAGCGGGCCGTGACGGTCGGGGTAGGTCACGTCTACTCCACAGCCGAACACGGCAAAGGTGGGCGCCGCAGCGGCCGCTAGCGCCCCTTCATGAGCGGCCGCATCGATGCCGAACGCTCCGCCGGAGATGACCACGATGCCTTTGCTGGCCAGCTCGGTTGCGATGGCGCGTGCGCGCGCACAACCGGCGCCGCTGGCCGCGCGCGCCCCAACCATGGCGACCGCACGCGCACCGTCTTCGGGCACGCGCCCGCGCACCCAAAGGACGGCCGGCGCATCGGAAAGCCCGAGCAGCCGCGCCGGATACCCGGCCTCCCCGCGCGCGACTTGCTCAATCGCCTGACCTGTCTTGCCGTCCGGGGACCTGCGCACGGGCAACATGATCTGTCTTGTCGGACGAAAATCGCGCAGGTTGTCTGCCACATGCATCGGGAACGCAAGCTGATAGCGCCAGCCTGGCCGAAGATCAAGCAGCGGCAGAAAAAGTCAAAGAAATCAACGAACTTGCAGGAGGGACAGCTAGTAGCCATGGGTGTGAGCGAAGCAGAGATGACGACTTGGCTCGTTGCTGCGCGGCGCCGTGGCCCAGATCACGATGTCCCTTAGCATCCGGCCGACANNGTCAGCAGACCGCGTGGGGTGGGTTCAGCGGCACGGATCGTCGGCCGTCGTCACCTCGGTGGGCCAGGCGATGCTTCGCTAGTAGCCTTTGCGCATCTCGGTGGTTTCGCCCACCTGCAGCTCCTTGGTGCTGCGCGCAATCCAGGCCACCGAGACGTTATCGCGCACGTCGATTACCCAGATCTCACCCACCACTTCTTTGGGCCACCTAGGATCGTTCTTCTCCCAGCCCTCCAGCATGTCCCGGTAGCCATCGCCGCGCCTGATGACGAAATTGCGGTTGCCGACCTGAACCCCATCGCGCCGGCCCCGGTTCAGGACCACGAAGCGCTCCGCCGCCAGAAACTGCGCGGGCGTGAACGCAGCCACCACGCGCGCCTCCAAGTTCACTTCACTCGGGCGCGGCTCGATGCGCCTGAACTGCCGGATGGCGGTGCTGACGCGGCTGCCGCGCTCGATGGTGTCGACTACGTCGGTTATCGTCCCGCGTGCCATGTCCGCGCCGGCGATCTGATCAACCACGATGTCGCCGCGGACCCTGACCAGGTAGCCATAGACCTTGCCGGTATCCGGATCTAGAACCGGATGGGCCATGTCGGTTTCGAAAATGGAATAGCGCTCGCCTGCGCGGATGGGGCGTTCCTTGGGGAAGCGCAGGTAGGCTTGGTCGCCAGCGGTCAACAGCATCTTCTCTTCGCGCGAACCGCTCAATGTGGCGGCTTGGGCGAGATCATTGGCTTCGATGAATCCGACTTCGCGCAGGACCACGGCGTTGCTAGCCAGGGCGGCCAGGCGATCGGACGAGAACGCGCGGTCGGAGTCCTTGGCCGCCTTGTCGCCACCGGCAAAAGGCACAGGGGCCTCGCCCCCGGACGAACCGAGGTGGAGGATGTCGCCCGGGAAGATCCAGTGCGGGTTGGTGATCAGCGGGTTGGCGGCCCACAGGCGAGGCCAGCGCCAAGGGTCGCCAAAGTACTTCGAGCAGATGCTCCACAGGGTGTCGCCCTTCTGCACCACGTGAAGCTCGGGAGCCTGTCCCCCGCCGGTCACGGTCGGCGCGCCTCGCGCGTCTCCCGGCCCCGGCTCCATCCCCATGACGCCCCCAGGGGGGATTAGGCCCGCAGCGGTCTCCTCCATCCGTCTTGCGGCTGGATCCTTGGTGCCGTCGCCCAGGATCTGCGACCCCCGGTTGCTGCGTTGGCCAGCCGGAGCAAGGGCTGGGATGGGTGCCATATCTGGCTCGGAGGTATCCGGCGACACGGCTTGGTTGGGCGGGTTCTGCAACTCCCGGACCTGGGGTGGGATGCGCGTCGTCCCCCAGGGCTGCGCCGAAGCCGGCAGTGCCGCCGTCAATGTGGCGGAAAGCAGGACAGAAACATGGACTAGCCTCACGGGACCTCCTCGGGAGCGTGCGCAGTTTTCGCGGGCGGGTCAGCAGGCGCGTCGTGCGACGGGTGCGCGGGCCCTGCACGTTCGAGCTCAGCCAGGCGAGCCGTTGCCAGCACGGTGGTTTCGTGTCGGGGATAGGATCGTACAAGTTGTTCGAGGGTCTGCTTGCCAGCATCAATGCTGCCGAGAGCCAGATAGCTGTAGCCGACCTTGAGCAAGGCATCGGGGACTTTGTTGCCGTGGGGAAAGCGTTCGACCACGCGACGGAACTCACGTACCGCGGAAGCGAAATCCTTGACGTCGTAGTAGCACTCGCCCAGCCAGTACTGGGCGTTGTCAGCCAGGTCGTGCGCGGTGTAGCGCCGCAGGAATTCGCGAAACCCGCCCGCGGCTTCATCGTGCTTGCCCAGGCGAAGCGCCTCGTAGGATCGTCGGTAGAGTCTGAACGCTTCCATGTCAGGGTTGCGGCCTGCGCGCGCGCCTCCCAACCCGTCGCGGTGTGCTCCGCGCTCTTCCCTGTCCGTCGCAGGGTGTTCCACCAGCGTCGGCGGCTGCTCACCATGGAGGCGGAGAACCGGGCGGCTGCTGTTTGACTTGGCCGCCTCGCCCACATACTCGACCTCCGATTCAGGCGCCACCATTGTGGTCGCCGGAGCTAGGGGCGAATCCAGCGCGGCTGATCCATTCTCCGGATACAGCTTGACCGTGGGAAGCTGAGGTGTCGCCACCTTCTGCTCGTTGACCTTCCGGCTTTCGAGTTGGTCCGTCAGAATGAACACGCGGTTTTCCAGCTCCTCCACCTGCTTGGCGTACTCTGCATTCTGGCCCCGCAGCGATTCGATGCTTCGGTTGAGCTGCTCCACTGAGGTCGGGTCGGGCCCTCGATGAGCGCAGGCGGCCAGGAGCCCCACGGTTGCCAGGCCTATGGCGCGGTTAGCAAACGACATTCCAGATCACCCTAGGATCATAGTGTCGTTCGGCAGTTTGGTACAAAAAGTAACATTCTGATGGGAACCCTGGGAGGGTT
>PMBS01000159.1 GCA_003153015.1 Myxococcales bacterium | reverse complement strand
CCAAGGTGTCCTCCAGGGCCATCGCATACCAACCCAGAGCCCGGCCCCAAACGCAGCATGAATTTCCGGTGGGCGAATTGGCCCACGACTGTTTCCCGGAGGGACTGTCGTCCCATGCGTGAGCGAGCAGGCCGGTCGTCGTGTCGCGAAGGTGCTGTGCGATGAGAAGGATCTGCTCGACCACCGTATCGAAGCAGAAGTTTGTCGAGCCTACCGTGCAGTCAAACGCGGCCCCGTAGCGCGCCAGGAAGGGCTCCCCCATGTAGATGCTGTCGAGCCACATCTGGTTGGGGCACGACTGCTTATGCCAGAAGCCTTTGTCAGGGTTGCGCGGGATGGTGTCGTAGCGAGCCCGAATGTTGGCGGCAGCGGTCTTGTACTTTGCGGTTCCGGTCTGCTGGTAGAGGAAGGGCAACATCACAGATGGCTGGATGTTGTCGAAGCTGTGTGCCGTATCCGGTAGGGTGACGACCCCGCTGGCGCTGACATAGGCGTCGAAGTACGCCTGGATGTACGTCAGGTACTTCTTGTCCAAGGTATGCCGGTAGACCTGCTCAATCCCACGCAACACGATGCCGTCGTTGTATTCATAGCCGTACTTTGTGTAGATGTCGGTGGGATTGGGGTATTTGCTCATGATCATGTTGGCAAAGCGCACGGCCAGCGAGTCAGCCGCAAGCGTGGTGGTGCCGGCGTCGCCCCCGCCCTGGCCTGCGGCTCCTGCGTCGGTCGCGCTGCCGCCGGAGCCGCCAGTGGCGCCGCCCTGACTGGTTGTCCCCCCGGAATTGGTCGTACCACCCGTCGTGGTCGCGCCGCCGCTGGAGCCGCCCCGGCCCCCGATCCCCCCGGTGCTGCTGGACCCGCCCTGGGCCATCGTGCCGCCTTGGCTTGTGGCGCCGCCGCTTGCTGTGACACCGCCGGCTGCGGCGCCGCCACTTGCGGTCACGCCGCCGGATCGGGCGCCGCCACTTGCGGTCACGCCCCCGGATCCGGCGCCGCCGCTTGCGGTGACGCCCCCGGATCCACCGCTGGTGGCCCCGCTAGTTCCACCAGAGATCGTAGTGCCGGCTTGGCCACCGGCGCTGCTACTGCCTCCAGTCGTTGCTGCGCCCCCTGTGCCAGACGATCCGCCGCTTTGCACGCTGCTGGAACCACTCTGCCCGCCGCTCGCAACCGCAGTACCCGGCGAAGAATTGCAGGCAGCCGCGCCCAACGCGAGCAGGAAGCAAAGCCACGCTACGCCTGGGAGTTTTGCTTCACGAGGGATACCAGCCAATCGTGCAGTCGAGTTGGACATAGGGCCTCCTCAGAACATGGTGCAGTCGAAAGAAACGCGGACGCAAGGCATTAGGCTCAGCTAAGTCTACCAGGAACCTCGCCACTGGGGACACGAAGTCGATCGCGTGGGGAGCCGGCGAGCTTTGCTCGCCGCGAACCATCGCGGGAGGGCATGGGAACCCTTTGAGGGTTCCCATTACAATGGAACAACCGATTTGGCACCCGCGCCGAGTCTGCTAAATTTCCTGCCCCGGAGGTCAACTTCACATGTCACGCATTCCCGTCGCCGTGGTTGGTGCCACAGGGCTGGCAGGCCAGGAGTTCCTGGTTTCGCTGGCCGGGCATCCCATGCTCCAGGTCGTCAAAGTCGCGGCGTCCAGGCGCTCGGCCGGAAAGACCATGGCCGATGCGGTCAAGGACGACAAGGGTGCCTCAAGGTGGTTTTGCACCGAGCCCCTGCCTGCCGAGATGGCCGGCCTCAAGGTCGAGGATTCGGCGACCATGACGACCGACGGTGTGCGTTTGGTGTTTTCCGCGGTGGAGGCGGACGTGGCGCGCGAGTTGGAGCCCAGGTGCGCCGCCACTGTGCCTGTGATTTCGACCGCGAGCGCGTTTCGCTACGAGCCGGACGTGCCCATCTTTCTGCCCGGCGTCAACTGGGACCAGGCCGGTCTTATCGAGGTACAGCGCAAGAAGCGCGGGTGGAAGGGGTTCATCACCCCGGGCCCGAATTGCACCACAGTTGGACTGGCTATGACCCTGCGTCCGCTCGACATCGCGTTCGGTATTGAACGCGTGATCATGACCTCGATGCAGGCGCTCTCGGGCGCAGGTCGCTCACATGGCGTTACCGCCATGGATATCCTCGACAACATCATTCCCTACATCCCCAAGGAGGAAGAAAAGGTCGAGCGCGAGACCACCAAGATACTGGGCAAGCTGGTCGGGGACGCCATCGTGCCGGCTCCGATCTCGGTGTCCTGCACCTGCACCCGCGTGAACGTGCTGGAAGGCCACACCGAATCGGTCTTCGTTCAGTTGAAGCGTCCCACCCACCTCGACGACGTGAAGGCCGTGTGGCGCGAGTTCGGCGCTGACCTGGCCGGCCTGGGCCTGCCTTCGGCGCCCAAGCACCTCATCGCGATTCGCGAAGATCCCTACCGCCCGCAGGTGCGGCTGGACCGCGACGAGGAGGGTGGCATGGCCACGGTGGTGGGACGTCTGCGTGAGGATCCCGCTCTGCCCAACGGCATCAAGTACATCCTGGTGTCGCACAACACCCGTATGGGTGCGGCCAAGGGGGCCATTCTGGTGGGCGAGTACCTCGTCAAGAAGGGATACATCGCGTAGTCCTGCAGGGGAAGGCCGGCTCGCGGGTCGCGTGGGCGAGAGCATGTTCGTGGGTGTTGCGCGGAAGACGGATCGCGGGCCGCGGCCCGCGGTCCGCTCACGCGACCCGCCCACGCAGACCGCTCTCCGCTGGTCGCTCACTGCTCACGGGCACGCTGGCCGCTTTGGGTTGGTCCCGAGTTTCCTGACAAGGTGTGGCCGTTTTCGTCGGGTGGGAAGCGTGGCAATAAACTCCGCAATTCTAGCTAGTTACGATTGATCCTTTCCACACTTTCATGACGGCGTCGCGGCTTGGGTGCACAATTGGCATCCGGGATACACCGATCCTGGGTTCAAGCTCGTGCAGCAAGCGCTATCACTACCAAGTCAGCCGTTGCTCAAGTCGAACGGCGTGCGGGTCAGGCCAGAGGAGCTGAGCCGTCTGGCTGGCCTGTTCGCGGCCAAGTTGAAGGCTGGCCTTTCGCTCGGCCAAGCGCTCTATGCCCTGTCGGTCGAGTCCAAGAATTCGCGTCTGGTGGCGGCGCTGAAGGGGATGAAGGCCAGTGTGGACAAGGGCCGCCCTCTGGGCGAAGCCCTGCACGACTACCCGGAGGTGTTTGACGAAATCACCGTGGCTATGCTGGGTGCGGGCGAGAAGAGCAATCGCTTGCCCATCGAGTTGCAGCGCCTGTCAGCGTACCTCGGCACCACGGCGAAGATCGCGCGTGGGCTAAGCGGTGCGACCACGCGGCCACTGCTCGGCCTCGGCGGCGGCTTGCTCGCTGTCCTGGTCGGCCTTGCGGTCGCCTCTCCTAGCGTGGAGCCATTCCTACGGGGCCTGCCGGAGCGAGAATGGCCAGTGGCCACGCATCTGGCTATCCAGGTCTCGCATGTCGCGCGATCTATCTTGCCGGTCGTGTTGGCGGTGGTCGCCCTTGCCTACGCGAGCTTCCGCCTCTTCGTGCGTGGAGACAAAGGTCAGCTTTGGCTGAACGGGGTGCTCTTGCAGGCACCCATCATTGGGTCGCTGTGGCGGGCCAAGGCGGTGGCGCACTTCACCCGCACCACCGGGGTGCTGGTCGCCGCGGGTATCCCCGTGCACGACGCGATGGAAAGCGCGGCAATGACCGCAGGCAACGTCGCGGTGCGCGGGGCCGTGCTGCTGGCAGCGGACAAGGTCAGCAAGGGCCGCGATCTGCCGACTGCGCTCGCTGAGGTCGGGCTGGTCTCGCGCTCGGAAATCAACACCATGCGAGCGGCCGAGCGGCGCGGAACCTTGGGTGAGACGCTGATGAAAGACGCTGAGGCGGCCGACGCCGATCTCTTGCGGCGCATCAACCGGGTGAAGAACGTGGCACAGTCGGCGACGATCTTGCTGCTCGGCCTGCTGGTCGCCGGTGCGTTGTTGGGGTTTGTCGGGCCCGCTCTCGCCGGTCACTAATATCATTTCCACCCGAGTCGGTACCCGGCATCGACCACAAAGCCTCCTGTGTTACCTACCATCACGTCGCCACTCGACAGCTTGCCCAGGGACATAGCCAAGTAGCGCAGGCCGAACACCACCTGGGACCGTCGCAGCAGGAAGGCTACCTCAAGCGAGCCGTCGCAGGCAAAGGCCAAGCTGCGCCCCGGAATTTCGCTGTCGAAGACATGAAGGCGGCTCTGCGCCAGCACGATCCCCGCGCCCGCACCGGCAGACAAGGCAAGCCGAGCGATGCGGTAGCGATAGCGGGCCTGGGCCAGCAGGGGAATCTGGTCGAGAACGACGTTGCCTGCCCCGGCGCTGTTCCAGGAGAAAAAGCTGCTATGCAAGTAGCCGGCGGTCACGCCCAATGCAAGACCGGCGAGGCTGCGGCGTAGCGAGGCCATCGCCTCGACGAACACGGCGAGGCCCGGTGATTGGTGCAGGTTCCACAAAAGGCCCAGGCGAGGCGTGAGCGTGTAGCGCGGAGCTTGTACCTCTGGAGGCGACGGCCGGCGACGCATGAAGAGGGCAAGCGGGATACGCTCAATGGCGTGTCCACTGTCGAGCACGGCCTCCACTTCCACGTCGCGACTGGCCGGCACGGCGGGCGGTCGGAGCAAGAGCACCACGCGGCCGTCCCGCGTGGTCTGGGGTGAGGCCGCCTGGCCGTCGACCAGGACTGCGGCTTCGCCCACGTCGGTGGGATTGCCGAAGGCATCTTGCCCACTCAAGAACACGCGCAGGCTGCCAAGCGGGACGGTGTCAGGCCGGGTTGTCTCCGTCTGCAGCATGACCTGGGCGGTGGGCGCCGAAATCAGCACCAGGTCCGCCTCTGCGCTCAACTCTGGCTGTCCGCGCAGGGATGCCATGAGGTGGAGAGTTGGGTCTTGCAAGGAGGCCGGCACGCGCACCAGGAATCGGGCCTCGCCTGGGGCGTGGCTGCCCAGAGGCTCAGGCCGCGGCCCAGAAGACGCCAAGACGATCGTGGATGCGTCGACCAGTCTCCCCGACGGCTCCACCGCTAGCACGGCGACCTCGGCGGCGCTCCCGGCGACCAGCTTCTCGGGGGCCACCACCAACGCGCGCTGCGCGGGCGGAATTTTCAGATCCACAAGTTGCTCCCTAGTCTTGCCGTGGCGGTTCACCGATCGGGCCAGCGCGAAATCGATGCCCGGGGGCACAACCACGGGTACGCGGACGTTGCCGTCCGCGGGCGCGACCACAGGCCCGAACTCCTTGTCCCCGACTTTCACCGTGACCCTGGCACCGGGGTCAGTGTGAAAGGCCGGACTAGCAGCGGCACGCAGCCGCACCGCCAGGGACCCGCGCAGGACCAGCGAATCACGCGAGAAATCCGCGACCAAGATGGCCACCTGGGGGAAACGGGAAGCGGGCAAGAGAAAACGGGACGAGAAACTGGTTGGTCCCTCGCGCACCAAGTCCTCCACCCGGCCGGCGCTGCACAGGATTCGCGGAAAGGGCAACGGCGATGGGAAGGCGCCGGTGGCTTCGATGCGCAGTTCGGTTTCGTCTTCGATCCCAAGCACCGGCACCGGTGCGGCCAGCGACAAGGTCACCCGCGCTGGCAGAACCGGCTGCTCGGCGGGCATCTCGGGCGCAGGCGAGACCTGTCGCTCTGTTGCTGGGCGCTGGGCTGGGACGGTCGGGGCCTGGGTGTCACGAATCTTCACGTTGCTCGCACCAGCGTCTGCTCCTGTCTGCGGCAGCGCCTGCTGCGGCAGTAGCGCCGCGGCTTCCCTCAGCCCAGCATCGGCAGCCTCTGCTTCGCGTGCATCGCCGGTGGAGGTCGTCGTGCCATCTGGTGGGACCTCGGCCGCGTTGACCCGCGCGCCCATGAGCACAACCAGGACCAACCCTACGGCTGCCTGACGGACGCCTGTCACCGGCCAGGCCATCATTCTTTCCAAAGCCCATCACCCGAGGGCTGCAGCGACGGTGCGCGCGGGGGAAGGCGCAGGACCTTGTCGACCGTCTTCTGCCGCCCCGCACTGTCCTCGGCCTCAACATGCACGCGGGTCTGCGGTTCCGACACCCGCACGCGCGCGAGGAAACTACCGTCTCGCGCCACCGGCGTCTCTTCGCCATTCACGCGTACGCGCGACGAGGGGCTGGCGCGGCCTCGGATCTTGGAGACGCCCTCAGCTTTGTCGTCCTCGGGCCAGATGACCGAGAGCAAGATTTCCTCGGGAATGGGTTCGGGGTCGCTGGGGGCTGCCCCGGGGAAGGCCGTGCTTTCGTTTCCCTTGCGTACCACCACTTGCTTGCCCTGGGCTTCGAAGCGGGCCGCGCCCTCGGCGGCCGTGACACTGACCTTTCCGCTGGGAGCCACCGACACCGCGAAGCGCGCGGCGCCCACGTTGGTCGTGCGCGTGTCGAGGGCATCGATCTCCAGGGTCTCGTCGTCTCTGCCCACGTTGGCGGTCACCCGATCTCCACGCAAGAGGCCCATTTTGGCCGTGGTCTTGTCGAGCTTGTCGAGGCGCAAGTCCATGTTGTCGCGCAATTCGATCTCGACGCTTCCCCGGCGCAGAAGGGCGCGTGATCCCCCATGGGTACGAACAACGTCTTTGGACGAAAGCAGGTGGCCGGCGCGCGCCACGTACCACTGGCCGTTTTGGAATGCCTCCACGTTGCCGGCCAAAGTGCTCAGCCGAAACTGGTTGGGCTCGCTCCGCCATATGCGAGGCACCGGCGATGGCAATCCGACCGGCATTTCGGGCCGTCGGCGCTCGAAAAAGAAACGCGACAGCAGGGTGGCCCCCGCGAGAATGGCCACCACCAGGACGATGACCGCCACCTGGAACCAGGACATGGGCCGCTTGCTTCGGGGACTCATGCCAGGAGACTGGCTCCTTCGCTGATAGGGAAAGTCAGCCAGAAGGTCGTGCCTTGGCCGACCTCGCTTTCCACCCGGATGGTGGCCCCGTGATCCTCAATGATCTTGTGCACCATCGAAAGCCCGATGCCGGTATCGGTTCGCTGCGCCTTGGTGGTGAAGAAGGGATCGAAGATGCGGTACAGTTGCTCGGGCTTGATGCCGTGCCCAGTGTCACTCACGCGGAGCCGGAGCAGCTTGTCCTCCGGCCGCGTGGTTTCGAGCGTCAGGGTGCCGCCCGAATCCATGGCCGCCCTGGCATTTTGGATGAGTTGTATGATCGCAGCTTGCACCTGCAGGGCATTGCCGCGGATGGGCGGGCTGGGGCTGGGCACGTGCCTGACCACGGTAATGCCCGCATCGGCCAGGGTCTTGGGCCCGCACAACTCGAGCGCGTCGTGAACCACCTGGGAAAGATCGAAGGGGCGGAAGTGCTCGCCCGACTGCTTCTGTGAGAAGCGCAGCAGATTGGCCACGATACCTTGAATACGCGCTGCCTGCTCCTCGATGTCCTGGACCAAGGGCCGGGCCGGGTGGTCTTCGGGCAGGTCGGCCAGCAGGATCTGCGCCAGGCCCAGCACGCCGGTGAGCGGATTGTTGATCTCATGCGCGACCCCGGCGCCGAGTGAACCGATGGCGGCCAGTGAGCGCGAGCGCAACAAGAGATCCTGTGCGTCGCGCAGTTCCTTGGTTTTCTCTTCGACCCGCTTTTCCAGGGTGACGTTCCAACTCTGGATCTCCTCAGTCCGCACGAGGATCTCGGTGCGTGCCGCCGCGAGCGAACTGGCCATGGAGTTGAATGCTTTGGCCAGCTCGCCCAGTTCGTCGTTGGAGGCAACCTCGATCTCGTCGTCCAACTTGCCCTGGGCGATATGGCGCGCTCCCTGCACCAACGTGCCGACCCGAGTGGCCAGCGAGCGCGCCAACGCGGCACCGACGACCGCGGCGACGAACGCCGCCACACCCACCCAGTAAATGGTGGTCCAGGTGAGCCGTCGCGCTGGCCGCAGAGCCGATTCAACCCATCGTTCGACGACCACACCCAGGCCGAGAGCAAGCGTCGGCACGTAGGCACCGATGACCGAGTGGCCATGGCTCGCGTACTCGGCCACGAACCCTTCAGGCGGCAGCGCGCCTGGTTTGCCCTGCGGCAACCGCTTGGGCTCAAGCGGGGCGGTGCCCGCTCCACGGCCGGAAATCACCGTGCGGCTCTCACGGTCGAGAAGCAAGACGTCGCGGTCGATCTCCGAAAGCGAAGCCAGGTGATCAGCGATGCGGCGCAGGGACGCGGCGGCTACTATGATGTGGGGATCCTCGTCGGCCAGGCCCTGGTAGCGAGCCGCCAACACCACATGCGGCACGTGTGCGCTGCCGGCCAGGAAGATCGAACCCACGGCGCTCCCCTCGCGCAAGACTGCGTCGACGGGAACATGCACGGGGAGACGGGCCACGTCCTCAGCCGGAATGATCTCGTGGGTTCCGAAGGAATCGTTTCTAGGTGCGACCGACTGGAAAGCAGCCGGAACTACCGACTTCCCCTCGGTGTCGAGCAAGGCCACCACGCTAAAATCGTCGCTCTGGTGGTACACGAGCTGGAGGAACTTGCGCAGGGTTTCGGCGGTGGGCAGCGCGCCCCCCACGCGGGTGAGGTCGAGAATGCGGGTCTCGACCGACATGGTGGCTTGCAGGTTGGACAGGTGGCTGCTGACATACTCCGAGATTTGGCGTGCCAGCAGAACCTCGTTGACCTCGAGAGCTTCGCGCAAGGCCGCCTGGCTGACCCGGATTGACGAATAGCCGGCGATGGCCAGCGGCACCGCGGCCACGCCGATGGAGAGGAGGGCGAACTTGGGCAGCAGCTTCATGGCGCAATCCAGGAGAATTGGTCGGGCAGGCGGGTCCAGCCATTGGCGGGGTCGAAGGCCCAGACCCAGGCCTGCCCGCTTCCCGGGGGTACCACGCCGTCGATCTCACTGCCATCTATCCACGACGGACTCTCCAGGGAAACCGCGCCTGCCAGGGTTTGACCCAGATAGATGATCGTAGTCTCGGTGAAGTCCGCACCATAGACCTTGACCTGCGTGTGCTCGTCTTGTCTGCCGGAGGACGGAGCAATCGACCATATCTGCGGCGGAAGCCGATACTGAAACTTGTACGCCCAAGTGGCGAAGCCAAGGCGAGACTGCACGGTCACGGGAACTGCGGCCGCAAAAGGGTTGGCCGGCGTGTAGCCGGTTATGGTCTCTTTGTCGACCACAATGCCGCCATCGGGGACGAGCAGGTTCGTGCCGAAGTAGACGCGACTCCCGGCAACAAAGCCCGATCCTCGGAGCACTACGTTGGTGCCACCCGCCACGCCTCCTGCCTGGGGCATGACCGAGGACACGGTGGGGCGCTGGCTCAGGTTGATGGTAACACCCACCGGGCTGCTTTGGTTGGGCGGCTGGGAGTCATCCAAGGCCACAATATCCAGGTTGACGGTCATGATCGGGTCCAAACTCGGACTGATGATCACGTCAAAGGCGCAGTCGACGCGGTCGGAGCGCAGCCCGGACGGACAATCACCAGTCACAGGAGCACGTTGCGCGGAGGGAGGTTCAGTATAGGTCCACCGCAGCGCTACCAGGTGACCGGGCGGCCCGTCGGTGGCGGTCACCACTCCGTGAATGCTGGACCCCGGGGCGTAAAGGTCGCCCGCGGCCGGGCTGGTGACTGTCAGATCCGGAGCGAACGTGTAGCGGCCCAGGGCAAAGAAGCCAGCCGGCAGCACTGCCTTGTTGCCGCGTGGATCCGTGATCTCCACGTCGCAGGGACCCACGCCCAGGTCATCCGGGTCCTGTACGTCCAGGCTGGCCGAGATCTGCGTGGGGCTGACCCACCCGAAACTGGTCAGCAGCGCCGCATGCGATCCTTTGCTGACCTGGCCGGAAAAGCCATCCATGGTGGCCACGCGTTCGCCCGACACAGGGTCGAGGCGGAAGGATGGGACGAAGCCCGCGCCGGTCAGCATGAGCCGGATGTCGCGATCGGTGTAGGCTCCCGCGGGGTCGACGGCGTCGATGCGTGGTTGTGGTTCGTTGCCGGCGCAGCCAACCAGGGCAGCAGCGCAACCAGCGAAAACTACGCGGGGGCCTAGCGTCACGGCGCTATCTTACTACCGGTAGCGGGATTCGGGCGGGTTCTGCAAGCGTCAGAGGAGAAATGGGCGCGGCTCAAGGTTGACGAGGAGTGGCCCGCCTGGGAGATTTGCGCCCCATGGCCAATCAGCAGAGCCTGCGGGAGATGTTGAGCCACCGGGTGACCTTCACCTACGACACCGGGGTAGAGGTGGTGGGCACGGTCATCGCTTGCGCGCCGGTGACGGGGCCGGTCGAGTACCTGGTACTGGCCAAGGTAGAGGTGAAGGGAGGGACCGGCCAGGTACTGGCGCGTTTTGCCGAGTTGCCGCTCCTGCCCGGAAACCTGGTTGGTATCAGCGTGACCGAGGGGGGACTTTGAAATGGGAAGGGTTCGCTCCGCCCTTCGGCCNNGCCGCCAGTCCGTGGGCAAAGCCCGCCTCCGCCAACGCGGTCATGTGCCGGCGGGCTCCCCACGCCACTAGCTGCTAGATGAGCGACAGTACCCCTACCACGAACCGCCGCTTGCATGCTGTAGTGCGCGGTTTGGTCCAGGGTGTGGGCTTTCGCTTCACCACCTTTGACGAAGCCCGGCGCTTGGGCCTTGCGGGCTGGGTGCGCAACCGCGTGGACGGGACGGTCGAGGTGCTGGCCGAGGGAGCGGAGGCGAAGTTGAATCTGTTTCTTGCCTATTTACGCCGCGGTCCGCGCGGGGCCCGGGTGGCGGGCGTGGTCGAGGATTGGTCAGACGAGCAGGGCGCGCCCCTCCCGTTCCAGGTCAAGCGCACGGAGTAGGGTATCTATTGCGGAGCGGTTTCACTGGTCGCGCTGGCGCCGGTGCGAACCATGGCCTTGGCCACCAGCTCAGACAGGTTCTTCACCTGCACGCGCTCGCCCGCATCGCGGTCGTCCACGGCATCCTTGATCATAATTGTGCAGTAAGGGCAGGCGGTGGCCACCGTGGTGGCACCGGTGGCAAGGATTTCGTCGGTGCGGTCATGATTGACCCGAGTCCCGGTCTTCTCATCCATCCACATGCGGCCGCCGCCGGCGCCGCAACAGAAGGCGTGCTCGCGGGTGCGGCCTAGCTCTAGACGCTCGGGCCCGAGTCGATCGAGGACTGCGCGCGGCGCCTCGTACTCGCCGTTCCAGCGTCCGAGGTAGCAAGGATCGTGGAAGGCCAGCTTGCCACCACCGTTCGCGCTACGCTCGATCACAAGCTTGCCCTGCTCGATCAGATCGGCGATGAGCTGGGAGTGGTGGCGGACTTCGTAGTTGCCGCCCATTTGCGGGTACTCGTTCTTCAACACATGCAGACAGTGCGGGCAGGGCGTGACGATCTTCTTCACCTTCTTGGCGTTCATGGTTTCCACGTTCTGCTGCGCCTCCATTTGGTACAGCATCTCGTTGCCTGCCCGGCGCGCTGAATCGCCGCAGCAACCTTCTTCCATGCCCAGCACGGCAAAGCTGACCCCTGCCTGGCGCAGGATGTCCACCAAAGCCAGGGTCTGCTTCTTCAGTCGATCGTCGTAGGCGCCGGCGCAACCCACCCACAGCAGCCATTCGGCGTCCGGCTTGTCGTCGAACGTGGGCACATTGTGGCCCTCCGCCCAGTCCATGCGCCGGTCCGCGCCCAAACCCCAGGGGTTGCCGTTCTGCTCCAGGTTCTTGAAGGTGCGCACCAGATCGCCGGGCACCTTCTCCTGCAGCAGCACCAAGTTGCGTCGCATCTCCAGGATCTTGCCTGGGTGATCGATGAACACCGGGCACACCTCCTGGCAGGCACCGCAGGTCGTGCACGACCACAGTACTTCTTCGCTGGTGCGGCCGCCGATCAACTCGCGCGGCTGGCGCGCCTCTTCCGCGGCTGCCTTACCATGCTGGAAGCGTTCGATGATGTCGTCGAGCGGCCCGCGATCCGGCAGGCGAGACTTCATGTCGTCGCGCAGATCGTGCACTACCTGCATGGGCGAGAGCGGCTTGCCGGTGCGGTTGGCCGGGCAGTAGTTCGAGCAGCGTGCGCATTCGGTGCAGGCGAAGCTGTCAAGCAGCGACTTCCAGGTGAAGTCCTTCCATTCCGACACCACACCGGTTTGCGCGATGTCGTCGGCTTCCAGGTTGAGCTTGGGCAGAACTCCGCGCTGGCCGAGCTCGCGGAAGTAGATATTGGGCAGGGCCGCGAGGATGTGGCTGTGCTTGGAGTAGGCGAGGTAGTTGAGGAACTTCAGCAACACCACCACGTGGACCCACCAATTGACTTCGGAGACCAGGCCCGCGGTGGTGGGCGAGACGCTACCAAGCAAGCTTGTGGCCAGCCAATCGGAGAGAAAAAAACCGGGTTCAACTGCGCCAGCGACAGCGCGGAAGCCGTGCATCCCGAAGTGGGTGACCATGAGGAGAGCAATGGCGGCCAGAATCGCGGTCGCGTCGCGGCTCATGGGGATGAGGCGGGGTTTGAGGAACAGGCGACGGAAGAACGCGAAGCCGATCACCGCCAGCACAATCAGGTTCATGCTGTCCACCGCAGCGTCGAGTACGCCCGCCATGGTGTCGCCCATGACCAAAGACCAGGAGAATGCGGGCCACAGCCCCTGCGCAAAGGTCTCCAGGGTACCCAGGCAGATGACGAGAAAGCCCCAGAAAATGATGAAGTGGTGGCGGCTACCCATCAAGTTGGAAAAGCGCGGCCAGCGGCTGGTCGGGATATCCACGTCCTCAATGACCTTGCGCTGGCCGAAGAAGAAGGAAAGCAGTGAGTCCACCCGCGCCTCGATGCGGTCGGTCCGTTTCTCGGGACGGCCGGCCAGGAGCATCTTGGTGAAGCGCCTGAGCGTCCAGGCGAACATCGCCAGGGACGCGGTCAGAAGTACCGCGAAGACAATCTGTTTCAACATGGCTCGTTCCTATCATGGTCCGTGCGGGTTAGAAAACCAGGGCACCTCGTTGTATAAACCAGGCTATGCCGATGAACCGCGAGCTGATCGATATCCTGGCCTGTCCCAAGTGCAAGGGGCCGCTGGAACTGACGCCCAACGAAAGCGCCTTTGTCTGCCGGGCCTGCCGCCTGGTCTATGCCGTGGTCGACGAGATCCCGAACTTCATCGTCGAAGAAGCGCAACCCCTCGAAGGGTAGGGGATGTTTCGCGATCCCGGGATCGAGGCGCTCGCGCGCGCTGACCTGGAGCGGCTGCAGCTTGGCCGCTTGCAGGCGCTGGTGGCCCGGCTGCACCAACGGGTGCCGCTCTACCGCGAGCGTCTTGCCGGCGCAGGGGTCACGGCCGAAAGCATCAAGTCGCTGGCCGACTTACGCCGGCTGCCGTTCACCACCAGTGCCGATTTGCGCGACACCTATCCTGCGGGCCTGCTGGCGGTCCCCATGCACGAGGCTCTGCGCCTGCACACATCGAGCGGCACCACCGGCCGTCCCAAGGCAATCTTCTTTTCCCCGCGGGATGTGGACAACGCAGCCGAGCTGTGCGCCCGCAGCTTCGTCGCCGCCGGCGTGACGGCGCGCGACGTCTTTCAGAACATGATGACCTACGGCCTCTTCACCGGGGCGCTGGTGGCCCACTACGGGGCGGAAAAGATCGGCTGCCTGGTGATCCCGGCGGGCCCAGGCAATTCTGAGAAGCAGCTCCAGCTCATGCAGGACTTCGGCACCACGGCCATCCACCTGACGCCCAGCTTCGCATTGCACTTCGCCGATTTCCTCGACGGGAAAGGCCCAGAGGCGCGCAAGCCGCTCAAGCTGCGCCGGGCCTTTGTGGGCGCCGAACCGTACAGCGCGAAGACGCGAGACAGGATCGAACAGGCTCTGTGCGTGGAGGTCTTCAACTCATACGGCTTGTCAGAGATGAACGGTCCGGGCGTGGCTTTCGAGTGCGAGAAGCGGGCCGGCATGCATCTTTGGGAAGACCACTTCATCCTCGAAGTCATCGATCCCAGGACCGAAGAGCCGCAGCCCGATGGCGAGCCGGGCGAATTGGTGCTTACCACCCTGTGCCGCGAGGCCATGCCGCTTCTGCGCTATCGCACGCGTGACATCACATCGGTAGTCCCAGGCGTCTGCGCCTGCGGCCGCACCCACCGCCGGCTGGCGCGCATCACCGGCCGCGCCGACGACATGCTGATCGTGCGTGGGGTGAATGTGTACCCGCAGCAGATCGAGCATGTGCTCATGGCCATCCCGCAGGTGGGTCGCAACTACCTCATTCTGCTTGAGGGGCGCGACGACATGACCGTGCAGGCCGAGTTGGCCCACGGCGAATTGGGCATGAGCGAGGAGCAGCGCGCCGCCCTGGAAGGCGAGATTGCGGCCCGCCTGCGCTCGGAGATCCTGACCAAGCCCAAGGTCAAGCTGTTGCCCCCAGCCGGCCTGCCGGTCAGCGAAGGCAAGGCCAAACGCGTGATCGACCGCAGAACGTTGTAGCTGGATCTACTGTCTCAGGTACTGGGCCAGGCCGATGTTCTGGTCCTTGATTGCTTTGGCGACGAGACCAGCCAGCTTCTCTGCGCCCGCGAGGTTGGTATGGGTCTGGTCGGTCCCGCCCGCGTGGTATGCCTGCAGTACCTGCGTCTTGTTCATACCAAGACCGTTGTACCAGGCGGTCGACAGGGCTGTGAGATCGATGTAGGGAACGTTGTTGGCCGTTGCGGCTGCCTGTGCCGCCGCTGCATGAAGGCTGCTTTGATCACCTATTGGGATAGAGGTGGCGCGAGCGGGAGGAGAGACGAGAAGCGGGTTAACGCCCGCGGCCTGCGCGGCCTTCACATGTGTCGTGAGGTTCGCCTGGACCGCAGCATCGTCAACAGTCTTGTCGTTGTGACCAAATTGGATAATGAACCAGTCGCCCGCGACCCAGCGCGACGAGATGTCGCCCCAAAAACCGAAACCGCCGGAGCTCGCGCCGCTATTGGCGTAATTGGCGATACCGACCGGAGGCCCGAAATACTCAGGTAACATTTGCCCCCAGCCCCCGAAGGCACCACCAGTCTGGTCGCAGGTTGTGGAGTCACTGGCGATGTAGACCATGATCGGCTTCGTCGTCGTACCGGCCAAGGCGTATCCGATAGCAGAAACCTGTGGGTTCGTGCCGGAGAAGAACAAATCCAGTCCCGGATATCCGCCCGGCCCGCCGGCATGCTTTGGTTGCCCCTCCATCGCACGCACGTTGACCACGAACGCATAGGTCAGAGACTGGCCGGGCGTGGTGGTCACGGACTGCAACATACCTCGGGTCGATTCCGCACTGACATATGTGTCACCGGCGGCGGCGCCGCCGAGGGTAACGGTCACGACGTAGTTCCCCGCCTCGCTCGTCGCGGTTGCCGTAGGAGTGGTCTCAGAGGCGTTGTAGTCTGTACCACCGAAGAGGCATTCGATGCAGACATTACCGTTGGGCTGGCCGCCGCACGCATCATTGGTGCCTATTGCCACCTTCTGGCACTTGGCGTAGTTGTCCGCGGTGGGGGCGGGATAGCCCGTCGGGATTCCGGTCGTCGGGGGAGCCCCGCCCGCACCTCCCGCGTTTCCGCCGGTCGGTCCAATCCCTCCGGATCCTGTCCTGCCGCCCGATCCTGACGTGCCGCCTCTTGCGGGCGTGCCTCCGGTTCCAATACTTCCGCCGGTTGAGGCAATACCGCCCGAGTTCACGGTACCGCCCGAGTTCGCGGTGCCGCCCGAGTTCACCGTGCCGCCAGTTGGGGAGATGCCACCCATTGATTGGGAGCCGCCCGTGGTCGGCGACCCTCCGGAAGCGGTCGCGCCGCCCGAACCGGGTGTTCCTCCTTGGGCCGCCCCTCCGGCACCGCCCTGTGGGAGTCCGGCATCGGTTGAGCAGGCCATCACGCCGACAAGAGTGAACAGCGGAAGCAGTGAGTAACGTCGCATCGTGGTCATGGCTATCCCCCTCTTGTCATGGGGGCACTTCCCCACACTATGGGTCAAAGCAATTGGAGGAGCAGCGAACTACTGCCTCAGATACGGGGCTAGTCCGATGTTCTGGTCCTTGATGGCTTTGGCAACCAG
>PMBS01000372.1 GCA_003153015.1 Myxococcales bacterium | reverse complement strand
AGCAGCCCGGCTTGTCGGCCGGATTCAAAGTGACATCGCGATCTGTGCCTCGCCGAAGTGCGGCGAGAATCTGACCCATCGTCATTGAAGTAGGGACGTTCAGGGCTCTAGGGCGGCGAGCAGGTGTAGTCGTTCCGACTGCACTGGGCGTGGCAGCTACTGCAGCTCTGCAAACGCCCATCCTCCAAGACATAGCGCTGGTCATCCAGCCGCTGCCAGTGCCAGTCGGCAGCCGTGGGGTCGTAGCCGGGCACGTCTTTGAACATGAGGGTGTAGCCTACCAGCGTCGAACAGTCCGCCTTGTCGGATTCTTTGGCCACGATCACGCTATTCTGTGGCAGTGGGCCAATTCCCAAGAGATAGTCCGATTCTGCGTCGGGGCTGGCGAAGACAACTATGGAATTCGAGCCGTGCCCGTAGGCGGGCCGGCAGCTTCGCACCGGGACGTAACTCGTTTCATAGTCAGGCGGCAGGATCTGGCTTGTCCCGGGTTTGTCTTGCTGAAAGCAGCCGCCAACCAGGAGTAGGGACATGAGCAAGAGCGGGCGCCGGGTGGCCATGGAGCAACAGTCTACCACCACGCGGCCAAGGTGCGCCATGCGGCTGCGGTGCCGGCGCTCATGCGGGCACGCCGCGGTTACTCGCCCGAGAAACGTACGTAGGTGTGGTCTTGATCCTGCGCCGACTTGAGCAGATTCAGCAGCGCGGTGCCGTGATTCTTGAGGTCTGGCTTGCGGGCGGCGCGGAGCCGATTTTCCAACTCTTGCATCAAGACGGGAAGCTGGAGCTGGTTGAAGACCGTGTCGCCGTCGCGGTCGACGTAGCGCAGACAGGGCGACGTCGTGTCGTCATGATCGGGCAACAGTTTTTCGGTTAGATTGTTGTCATCCAGGATCTCGTCCTGGACTTCACCGGACTCGCTTTCGACTCGAAGGTCAATTCCCATTTGTCCTCCCAACCCCCGCGGTGCGCAGGCTGGACTATGCTTTCACTATACGAACGTTCGCAAACCGGCGCAAGAAGGGAACCGCAAGACCGGCATAGCTGCGCAAATAGAATCGCCGCCAAAGAACCCGCTGCCCGGGTACGATGTCCGCGATGAGCCGCATCGCCCCTCCCCTACCCCTGGAGCATCCGGACCTGCGGCTCGGCCGGCGCGAGTGGCTGTGGCTGTGGCTGACCGCCGCCACCCTGGTGGTTGCGAGCTATCTCACCCAACCCGACATGTTCGGGACGATTGACTGGGTCCGCATCCATGTCCTGTACAAGGAATACCTGGCGACGGCGCTGCACCATGGCCGGCTTCCCCTGTGGAACCCGCATATCGCGCTTGGCCGCCCATTTCTCGCCGATGTGGATGCGGCCTTGTTCTACCCACCGCATCTGCTGTATCTGATCCTGCCCGTGCCGTTGGCCTGCGTGCTGCTGGTAGTCGCGCATGTGGCGCTCGCGATCTACGGCACGCTCAAGCTGGCGGGTGCCCTGGCCCTCAAGCGGCCGGTGGGGTGGGCCATGGGCGTGGTCTTCGTGTGCAGCGCACCCATAGTGGGATCGTTTCACAGCGGGCTGGTGCACTACGGTGCGGTGCTTTGCTACTTGCCGATTACCTTCTATCTGGCGCTGCGGCTGTCAGCCGAGCGATCGTTCGCCGCGGTTGCTCGGCTGGGGCTGGCGTTCGGGCTGCAGCTTCTGGCCGGCCATCCTCACGGGGCTTGGCTTGTGGCCTTCGGTACCACCGCGTTTCTGCTAGGACGCCGCCTCGAGCGCCCGCTTCTTCCCTCGCTGGCAGCGGCGGCCCTGGAGCTGGGAGCCCTAGCAGCCGCGTTGCTGGCTGGCTTTCTGCTGGCTGCTGTGTCGATGCTGCCACTTCACGAACTGGCGCAACAGAGCAACCGGCAGGAGGCCTCAATCGCTTTCTCCAGTTCATTCGCCATGCCCTGGTTTGCCTGGGCGACGTTTCTGGTACCGACCGATGCCCGGTTCACCTTCCTGGCCAACGCACAGCTCTACGCGGGAGCAGTGCCACTGCTGGCGGGTCTGGCCGGGCTGTTGCTGATTCGCCAGCGTGAGACGCGCGCTCTGGCTCTGCTGGTGATTCTGGCCGCGCTGATCGCCGCGGGAACCGCCACTCCCGCTTTCGCTCTTCTGTACCACGTGCTGCCAGGCTTGGCCTCGCTGCGCATTCCCGCACGGGCGAGCGTCCTGGTCGCATTCGGCCTGATCGTCGGCGCGGGGATCTTCTTCTCGTCGCGCCCGCTTGGGTGGCGGCCGGCCAGTCTCATCGCCCTTCTCGCCACGCTTTCACTTGCCAGTGTGGTTCTGTTCTTCTTGAAGTCCGGCGTCTTGGGATCGCCGGCTGGCGTATGGGGACGCGTGCTGGTGGTCGCGCTCGCGGCCCTGTTGCTGCTCGCCTGGCTGCGCTGGGGTGCGGGTGGCCTGCGCTTGCCCGTGGTCGCCGGCTTGCTGGCATTGTTGACCGCGGCGGATCTGGCGGTTGCAGTCTGGGGTTTGAAACAGCAAAATCGCGAGGATCCGGAGTGGCTTTCGGAAGCTGTTGTCGCGCGCTTGCTGCAAGGCCAAGCGCCCGAGCCCGGCGGCGCGCCCCCGCGCATTTCCATGCCCAAGCCCTATGCGCGCGAAAACGCAGGCATGCGCTACGGTTGGAGTTCTTTCACCGGCTATACCTCGCTGCAACTCGGGCGCGTGTGGACCTACCTGCATGCGGTCCTGCATCTGCCCGTGCCGCTTGTCCAGAACACCTATCCCGACCGGGCCATCTTCAAGCAGGGCCCGTTTCCCTATGATTCCATGTCGCTAAAGCTGGGATTCGACCCCAAGTCATTCGTCCCGGTGGTGCGGCTCCATCCCGATCCCCGCGTCTACCTGGCGGACGCAGCGAAACCGGTCGACAACTACCCCCAAGCGGTCGCGCTGATGGGAAGCGGTCACGATTTCCACCGCGTGCCGCTGGTGGAACCGGGCTGGGCGGTGTCGCTACCGGCCGAGCCACCCGTGCCTGACCAGCCCGGAACCGCACGCATCGTGCAGTTTGCGCCCGAACAGATCGCCATCGAGGCTGAAACCGAGCACCCGGCGCTGCTGGTGATTGCCGAGGCGTGGTACCCGGGCTGGCGCGCCCAGGTGAACGGCGCACAAGCGCCCTGCATGCCCGTCAATGCTTGGATGCGCGGGGTACCGGTTCCGGCAGGACACAGCCAGGTCCTGCTGACCTTTCACTCGCGCTTTCTGGCCCTGGGGGCCTGCATCTCGCTCCTCGCCCTCGCGGGCCTGGTCTTGCTGCTCCGGCGCCCGCGCGTGCAGCGCAACTGATCTTCGCGTAGATTCGGCACGTGTTTCGGCTATTTCGACCAGACAATCGTCATGGGAACCCTGGGAGGGTTCCCAGACCCTCCCGCGAGGGTACGCCGCCGGCAAAGCCGGCGGGCTCCCCACGCGACTACTTTGACCGCGTCGAGGTAAGCAATCCCTCTGACGGCGGCTTCTGGCACTGGCTGCTCAAGCTCTACGCCTTTGCTCTCTGCTGCGTGGTGGGCCTGCTGGTGTTGGGTGGGATCGGCGTCTACGTCTATTTCGCCACCACCCTGCCCAGCCTGCCCAGCTTCAGCCGCTTCCGGCAGGACTCGGCGGAATCTACCCTTGTGCGCGCCTGGGACGGCACCCCGCTGGCCGAATTCGCCAGCGAGCGGCGCGAAATCCTCTCCTTCGAGGCGTTCCCCAAGCGCCTGGTGCAGGCATTCGTGGCCATCGAGGACCACCGCTTCTACGAGCACAGCGGCGTCGACTACCGTGGCATGCTGCGCGCGGCGCTGGCCAACCTGCGCGCCGGTCGCGTGGTGCAAGGGGGCTCGACCATCACCCAACAGGTGGCGCGCGCCCTGCTGCGCACGTCCCAGCAGACCCTGCAGCGAAAGATCCGTGAGGCCATCCTGGCGCGCCGGTTGGAAACCCGCTACAGCAAGGATCAGATTCTCACCCTCTATCTCAACCAAATTTTCCTCGGTCATCAGTCGTACGGCGTGGCCGCGGCTGCCCGCCGCTATTTCGACAAGGCGGTGGGCGATCTGGATCTGGCCGAGACCGCCACCCTGGCCGGCATCGCGCAAGCGCCCAGTCGCTATTCGCCGCTCGTCGAACCCGAGCTGACGCGCGCGCGCCGCGATCAGGTTCTGTCCGCCATGGCAGCCGCGGGCTTTGTAGGTGAGGCCGAGGCCCAGGCTGCCTCGGCGAGGCCCCTGGCGGTGCGGCCACCGCCCGACTTCTTCCGCGATCGCTCGCCCTACTTTGCCGAGCATGTCCGCCGCGACATTGGCAAGCGCTACGGGGAAAAGGCGCTGTGGGAGGGCGGGCTGCAGGTGGAGACCACCCTGGTGCCGTGGGTCGACGAAGCCGCCCAAGAAAACGTGGACTTCTCTCTGCGCAAGCTGGACAAGCGGCAGGGCTGGCGCGGCCCGGTTGCCCACCTTGTCGGCGCGGCCGCCGACGAGTTTCGCCACCGCTCAGCCCAGCGCTACGGGGCCGAGCCACCCGCGGAGGACCGTCTGTACCTGGGTCTGGTCGAGGTGTCGACCGGCCAAGGTGCACAGGTGCGGGTGGGCGAGAAGACCTACCTGTTGCCGTCGGCGGGAATGCAGTGGGCCGCGCCTTTCAGCCTGGTCGATTCCAGCAACGGCCGCGTCCTGCAATCAACCGCGGGTCTGCTCAAACCCGGCGATGTCATCTGGGTGGCCAACGCCCATCGCTCGCGCCTGCGCCGCTACGCCGACTGGACCTATGACAGCGCCAATGAAGTGCAGTGGCTGGCCGCCTATGACAATCGCAAGCCGCCGCCCGGGCCGCCGCAGTTGCGCCTGGAACAAACTCCGCGCGTGCAGGGCACGATCTTCTCCTATGATCACCAGAGCGGCTACGTGACCGCCATGGTGGGCGGCCTTGAATTCGACCGCTCGGAGTTCAACCGCGCGGTGCAGGCCTGCCGCCAGCCGGGCTCGACCTACAAGCCAGTGTATTACTCGCTGGCGTTGGACCGGGGCTACGGCTACGGCTCGTTGCTCAACGACATCCCGCGCGCGGAAGTCGACCCCATCACCGGCGAGGTGTGGATTCCGAAGAACCTCAACAACACAGTCGAGTACCAGGTGAATCTGGAATACGCGCTGGTATGGTCCAAGAACGTGCCTTCAGTGCAATTGTTCAAGCTGGTGGGGGCCAAAGACGTGGAAGCCTGGGCGCGCCGGCTGGAAATCACCACACCCATTATCGCTGACCAGGCGCTGGCCCTGGGTGCTTCCTGCACGCGCATCGACGAGCTGACGCGTGCCTTTTCCGCCTTTGCCCGCAACGGCTCGCTTGAGGAACCGGTGTACCTGCGCCGGGTGCGCGACCGCGCGGGCCAGGTCGTGGAAGACAACACGGCAGTGTCCGACCCGATGGGGCCGCCCGATGTGCGTCTCGATCGCATGGTGGCGCTGGCCGGGCAGTCGGCCAAGAACGTCATCCCGCCGCGCGCGGCCTGGCTGACCTCGCAGCTTCTGCGGCGGGTGGTCACCAAGGGCCACGCCCCGGCGCTGCGTAGCACCGGGATGCTGGTGGCGGGCAAGACCGGTACCTCGAGCGCCACCATGGACACCTGGTTTGTGGGCTACACCTCGCGCGCGATGATCACGACCTGGATCGGCGATGATCGGCGCGAGCGACCGCTCGGCTACAAGGATGCCGCCTTCATGCTGAACGTGCCCATGGCGGCGCGCTTTCTCTGGGAGACCACGGCGGGCCAGCCGCTGCGGGACATCCCGTGGGAGCGGCCGCCTGGGGTGCGCCCCAACGACACTGGCGGCAACCTGCGCGCGACGATGGAAGCCGTGAAAGCCGAGGACGAGGCAGCGTCGCACAAGCGCAAGGGATAGCGGGGCGAAGGGCCGCCAGGCGAGCTGCACGCAACCAGCGCTGGAGGTTGCCGACAACTCTGAGCGGTGGACCGCCCAGGGCAAGTGGCCACGCTGGGTGCCGGGGTCGCAAGGCGAAGCGAAGCGCAAATGCGCGCTGGATGCCCTCAGTCGCGCAATACTGGCGGATCTGCGGATCCAACGTCGTCCCTGACGCAGCGTGGGTTTGGGAGCCTGTATTGACGCCTACTGTTTGAGACCCATCTTCGTCAGTAGCTTCTTGACCTCGGCCACTGTCTTGAACTTCGCTTTGGGCCCCTGAACCCACTTGCCATGCTCATTGCTACGGACCAGATCGTCCGTTTGGAACTTTGCATTCATGTCCATCACGGGCTCCACAACCATTTGTGCTCCTCTCTCTTTGAGTCGGTAGAATTGGGCACTGTAAGACATCCCATTGACGATCGCACCCCGAGCCTCCCAGCTACACAGCACCGCCAGATCGCGGCCACCGCCCTTGATGGTACGGGCGAAGAACACGGCCAGGAGTTCCGGCGCCCCCCCCTCCTCTTCACAGCTTGGGAACTTCACGTGCTCGTAACGGCCGGGCGACGTCTCGATCAGGAGGTGCCCGACGAGGGAGTTGTGCTCGTCGTTTACGAACCCGATCAGCGTGACCCTGCCACTCGCGAGCTCGGTAGACCGAACGACCTTCTGGGCCAGCTCAGATGAATGTCCCAGCACACGGGCCATGAAATCGTTGTCCCCTTCTGACGGGTTTTGCACGACCACATCCGCGCGAGCGGTACCGACCTGAAGTGCAACAGCCAGTCCAAAAACCAACCATTCTCCCAGGGGACCGTTCAATCGTGCCGCCATGGTCGTAGTCTTGCCAAATGTGTTGAGATGCGCAAGGCCGGGCCATAGGTAAATCCATGGGGGTTTGGGGAGCGTCCGGCCAGATCGGCGATAACTCCAAGGCAGATGGGCATGTTCCCGTTCAGGTGTCGGGCCTGACATCAGGGGTCACGGCTATCTCCGCCGGCTGGTCGCAGACCTGCGCATTGGTGAACGGCGGGGTGCAATGTTGGGGCGACAATGAATTCGGCTCGCTCGGCGACAACACTACGACAGAGAGGCATGTTCCGGTTCAGGTGTGGGGTCTCGCGTCAGGCGTTGCGGCGGTCGCCGCCGGCTGGTCGTACACCTGCGCGTTGGTGAACGGCGGGGCACAATGCTGGGGCTTGAATTTCTGCGGCGAGCTCGGCGATAACAGCACAGATGGGAGGTACGTTCCTGTACAGGTGTCGGGTCTAACATCAGGCGTGACGGCCGTCTCCGCCGGCGCTGCGCACGTCTGCGGGTTGGTCAGCGGCAGGATGCAATGCTGGGGCGACAATGGCTACGGCCAGCTCGGCGATAACTCCACATCCCAGAGCCTTGTTCCCGTTCCGGTCCAGTTCCCGTAGTTCTTGTGATCGGCCGCAAGCAAGTGGTGTGAGGCGCCCGCTACCTGCGCCATCTAGGCCTGCCCACCGAGGTGCCGCCCGTAGCCACCACGATTTTCCAGGTTTCCCATCCATTCGCGCTATGGTGTAGTTAGTACTGAACTTGAGATTAACGTCCCCCGGAGGTTCCATGCGTCTGTTCTCCCTCTTCGTCGTCCTCGGCACCCTGGCCGTTTCTTGCGCCAAGGCCCCCACGACAACCGGGGGCAGCGGCGGGGCGCAGGGCAGCGGTGGCCAGACCAGTTCGGGCGGAACCACGACCTCGGGCGGCGTCACCAGCACCGGTGGCAAGATCGGCAGCGGCGGCGTCACCAGCACCGGCGGTAGCTTGGCTCCACCCGCGACCGTGGACTGCACTGACACCTCGACCTATACGGACAACGTCACTGGACAGTACGCGGCCAGCCAGATCTCGGTGGACAACAACTCAAGTAAGACCTACTACATGCAAGCCAACTGGTGGGGCACCCCC
>PMBS01000183.1 GCA_003153015.1 Myxococcales bacterium | reverse complement strand
GCAGCATGAGCAGCTCGATCAAGAGCTCAGGAGGTACAGTTGCGCGACCAGCTTAAGCGTTTGGAAGAACTCCAGAAATTCGACGCCCAGATTCAGGAACTTAACAACGCGCTCAAAGCCATCCCAGCAAGACTGCAAGCTTCGCAGAACGACCTCGCCCGGGTGGAGGCCCTGCTGGACACCGAACGCACGCAACTGACCGAAACTCAACGTTACTACAGCGAACAAAAGGGCCAGCTTGAGACCGAGGAGGCCACGGTCAGCGGCGCCAAGCACAAACTGTCGCTGGCCAAGAACTCGAAGGAATACGTAGCCGCCCAGCGTGAAATCGAACAGACCCGCGACAGCGTACAGGCGCGCGAAGCCGAAGTCGCAAAGCTGGTCGAAGCCATCCAGGCCAAGGAGAAGCTTCTTGCCGACCGGGCCGACGAGTTGAAGGGCCTGCGTTCCTCGATAGAGAAAGACGGTGAAGTCGCCCGCATTAAGATGGCCGAGGTGCAGAGCAAGATAGACACCCTACAGACCGCGCGGGACAAGATCGCCGCCGGGATTCGCCCCGACTACCTCAAGCGCTACGGCGCCATCCGCATGCGCCGGGGCATGGCCGTGGCCACGGTCCGCAACGGCACCTGTCTCGGGTGCAACATGAACGTTCCGCCCCAGCTCTTCAACACCCTGCAACGGGGCAACACCCTGGAAACCTGCCCTTACTGCCATCGCATCGTCTACTGGGAGGACCTTATGAAAGACCAAGGGGCCTCCTCGTCAGCAGAATAGGGCAAGGCGCGCGTCGCAAGCGCGCTATACTTGGGGCGGCTTCCCGCTGGAGTTCGGTGGATGGTCGCGACGGCGCTTGCCGCCGTCGAGGAAAGTCCGGGCTCCCTGGGCAGGGTGCTGGTTAACGGCCAGTCGAGATGACTCGAAGGAAAGTGCAACAGAAAGCAAACCGCCTGAGCGCGCGGGCAACCGCGTGGTCAGGCAAGGGTGAAACGGCGTGGTAAGAGCACACCGCTCTCCCGGTGACGGGAGGGGCACGGCAAACCCCACCTGGAGCAAGACCGAATCGGAGCCGCGGGGTTTCCCCGCCGACGTGGCCCGCGTCGACACCAGGTTCCAAGTTGGTCGCACGAGCCGTTCGGCAACGAGCGGCCTAGAGGAATGACCATCACCCGCGCGAGGCAACGGACGCGGGCACAGAACCCGGCTTACAGCCGGACTCCAACGGGAAGCCTTTTGTTCTTGGAGTGACCGTATCTCTTCGAAGCACCGCCGGCCGACGATCCGGGCGTCTGGCTTGCCGCGCCTGCGCTTCCGCTCCTCACATACCCAAGTATGCTCCGGTGCGGTTCTCGGCGCGGCTGCGCCATACGCTCCGGCTTGTCGGCCGGCTGGTAAAGGCGAACTCTATGGCGTTTGCCTGCGGTACGTCGGGGCCAGCGCCTGGTCCGCCCGCATCGCTGGGTTAATCTCGCCGGCGCGCAGGCGATCGAGATGTGACTGTCGTTCCTGGAAGGCAGCCGCAGCGGGCGGCTGACGAGATGAATCACCTCACCCGTTGCGGCAGTGAGGCTTCCCTGCGAATGTGGATTTTGATCTTGACCTGAACAAACGTTCAGCTACGCTTGAGCGTGTGTCCGTCCCGGCGCTTGAGCAACTTTCTTCGTTCCTGATTCCAGCACGACGGCTGGAAGCGAAACGCGGGCATCTGCCTACCCCTTGGCCAGCGCTAAACGAAATGCTTGGCGGCGGTTGGCCGCGGGGTGGGTTGAGCGAAGTCTACGGGCCGCGATCGTCGGGGCGCACCTCGGTGCTTTATGCCTCGCTGGGAGCAGTGCTGCAAAAGGGGGCGGCGGCGGCATTGGTGGATGCGGAATCGGCCCTCGATGCACGGCGAGCGGAACAGGCCGGCATCCCGTTGCGACAACTGCTGTGGGTGTGCGCAGGCCAGGGCCAGACGCTCAAATCAACTGAGCTGCTGGTCTCCGCAGGGGGATTCGAGCTGGTGGCGTTGGATCTGGGCGACTCGGTGCCACACCTGCCCACGACGGCGTGGATACGCTTGCGCCAGGTCGCGCAGCGACAGGGAACCGTGGTCTTGCTCGCTGCTGGTTTTCCGCTCGCAGGATCGTGTTCAGCCACATCGGTGCATCTGCAGCAGAAGAACGTCGATTTCGGACGGCAGGCCTGCGCACGATTTCGCCCGCGGTTTGGCGTAGACGACCACGCCTCGGCACGAGTCGTCGCGCATCCCCCGCTGGTCACGGCCTTGGCGAGCTCGGTTTCACTGGAGCGTGGACGTCGAACCGCCGAGCAAGCCGCACACTGTTCATTGGTTTTCCAAGCGCGCGAGCGCGCAGGTGCCTCCGGTCAGAAGAGCGGGCATGTTCTGGGTGACGAGGCGCCCGGCCGGCAAGGCGCGACGAGGGAGCATAGTCGACCTATGTGACCGAGGAGCAACCGCAGCCGGACGGGATGGATCGGCAGCCAGAACATGCCCGAAATTCTGACCGGTGGCACTAGGGCCGAGGGGACATGAAGGCGGTGGTCACCTGTGCGCATCGCCTGTGCTCATGCTCCGCAGATCGCTTTGCAGTCCGTGCTGCGCGGCCTCACCGAGCCACACGAACGCGAGGCACCCATCGCGCTTGCAGCCGGGCCGGGGGAACGCGCGCTCCTGCTCGGGTTGACTCGAAGCGCGCGCTTGGCCGGAGCATGTCTGGGCATGACCGTGACCCAGGCGCGCGCCATGGTGCCTTCGCTGCGGGTGATGCGGGCGCGCCCGGCCGATGGGGATGCCGCCCAGGCGGCATTGCAAGATCTCGGGTTGAGTTTCGCTCCCCGCATTGAGGCGGAGTCGGGGCGGGTCTTTTTCCAGGTGGGTGATCTCGGATCGCTTTACCCAAACGAGCAGGCCATGAGCCAAGCCATCCAAGCCCGAGCGACCCAGCTCGGATTGGCGGTGCGGGTCGCCATTGCTTCGTCCAAGGGTTTGGCACGCGTGGGTACGCGGGCCGGCGAGATCGTCATTCTTCCTGAAACGGCAGGAGCGGCGAAAGCCAGGTTGGCGGGATTGCCCCTCACTGTACTCGACCTGGATGAAGAAACCCGGCAAGTCCTGCAGCATTGGGGCATCAAGACCGTGGGTGAGCTAGCCAGCCTGCCAGGACCAGAGGTCACCCTGCGCCTGGGGGCGGCACACTTTCATCGACTCGCGAATGGCATCGATGCTGAGCCCTTCCTGCCACAGCCGCCCGCGGATGCCATCGAGGAAGGTACCGAGGTGGATTACCCGATCGAGTCGTGGGAGCCGCTTTCCTTCCTGTTGCGCGGATTACTCGACCGGGCGCTGCAGCGGCTGGCTTGCCGAAGTCTGGCTTGCGCCGGGTTGATCCTGCGACTAAAGCTCGCTCCGCGTGGCTTTGACTTGCGTGAGATCGCTTTGCCCAGCCCCACGCGCGAGGCGAGCATCCTGCTGCAACTTGTCCGTCTGGATCTCGAACGACGACCCCCGGACACCGGCGTGGTGGGCATGACGGTCCTCATCCGCCCGGCCCGTGTCCGTTCCACCCAACTCGACCTGTTTCGCCCGGCCGGTCCGGCACCGGAAAGGTTGGCCGCAACCATCGCCCGACTGTCGGCCTTGGTTGGTCCTGAGCACGTGGGCGCGCCCCGCATGGTCGATAATTGGAAGGAAGAGGTGATGGCGCTCGATCCCGCAATGGTCGAGCCCGCCCCAAGGCCTGCAAATCAAGGAGAACCGCTGGCAAATAGCAGCACCGGGCACCAGGCCCAAGCCACGCTGGGCATCCGCAGGTTTCGTCCACCGCGCGACATAGAAGTGTTGATCGGACCAAGCGGACCAGCGGCGCTACGCGGAAAGGAAACCACGGCGCGCATTCTCGTCGCCGCAGGACCCTACCGCATAAACGGCGAATGGTGGGCGGGTGGCGGATTCTGTCGCGAGTATTGGGATGTTCACGCTTCCGACGGCGCGCTCTACCGCGTCCATCAGGATCGCGAGACCAGCCGGTGGTATCTCGATGGCTACTACGACTAAACATAGTCGCGTGGGGAGCCCGCCGGCTTTGCCGGCGGCGCACCATCGCGGGAGGGTTTGGGAACCCTCCCAGGGTTCCCATTTATATGTCGAGCTTCGCTGTCGCTCGGCCTTCAGCTTTCTCGACGGTGCATCGCTGCCCGAGGACCTGGTGGCCGCGGCGGTGGCTGGTGGCCATGAAACCCTAGCGCTCGCTGACTTTGGCGGGCTCTATAGTGCGCCACGGTTTTTCGCGGCCGCGCGCCAGGCCGGGCTGCGCCCCATCGTGGGAGCGGAGATCGCATTGGCCGCAAGTCCATCGAACACACCGCCGCCCGTGCTGCTCTTGGTGGAAGACCGACGCGGCTACCGCAACCTGTGCCGGCTCATCACCCGCATGAAGCAGGGACGATGCAAGGGCGAAGGGGCCGCGACCATCGACATGCTGGCGGAGCACGCCGCAGGCTTGATTGCGCTGCTCGGCCCTGCCCCGCGCGCCGATGCCGCGGATCTGGCGGCGTTGTTTGGACGCGGCCGCGCCTTCCTTGAAGTGCAGCGACACCTCGACGCCGAGGAGGAGCGGCAAAACCGCGCTGTCCTCGCCCAGGCCGCCGCCTGCGCTCTCCCGGTGGTCGCCAGCAATGACGTGCGCTACGCCACCATGGATCGAAGCCCCACCCATGACGTGCTCACCTGCATTCGTGCCGGGGTCACGGTCGACGAGATCGGACGTCGACTACCCCGCAACGCCGAACGCTTTCTCAAGCGACCGGCAGAAATGGCCGCCCGGTTTGCCGACCTGCCCGCCGCGGTTGCGTGCAGCCACGAGATCGCCGAGCGCTGCCTATTCACGCTCTCCGATCTCGGTTACAGCTTTCCCAGTTACCCGGTTCCCGACGGTGAAACCCAGCAGAGCTTTCTCGAGGCGATGACCTGGCAGGGCGCCGCCGCCCGCTATCAGCCCATGACCGACAAAGCGCGGGCCCAGCTTGCGCACGAGCTTCACGTCATCGGCAAGCTGGATCTGGCAGGCTATTTCTTGGTGGTCTGGGACATCGTCGGGTTCGCCCGCAGCCGCGGCATCATGGTGCAAGGGCGCGGCTCAGCCGCCAACAGCGCCACCTGTTACGCCCTGGGCATCACTGCGGTCGATCCGGTGGGCATGGAGCTGCTGTTCGAACGCTTCCTATCCGAAGAGCGGGTGAAGAGTGCCTGCAGCATTGCGGACCGCATGCCTGACATCGATCTCGACCTGCCCTCCGGTGCCAAGCGTGAGGAGGTCATCCAGCATGTCTACCGAAAATACGGCGCCGCCGGGGCCGCGATGACCGCCAATGTGATCACCTATCGCCCGCGCCTGGCGGTGCGGGACTGCGGGCGCGCGCTCGGCTTTTCCGAGGAACAGCTTGGGCGTATGAGCAAGCTTCTGCCCGGATTCGTCGTTCCCGACGACAAACCGCTGTCGGCTTTCTTGGCCGAGGCGGGCTTTCCTGACACCGACGAGCGAACTCGGTTATTGGCCAAGCTCGGCACCTCGTTGCTCAACCTGCCCCGACATCTCGGCCAACATTCAGGCGGCATGGTGCTGGCGTCAGGGCGGCTGGACGAGGTGGTTCCCATCGAACCGGCCAGCATGCCAGGCCGCGCGGTCGTACAGTGGGATAAGGACGACTGTGCCGATCTCGGCATCATCAAGGTCGATCTGCTCGGCTTGGGGATGCTGGCCGTGCTGGAGGATTCGGCCACGCTCATCCACAATCACCACGGCGTCACCATCGACTATGCCAAGTTGCCGCCCGACGACGCGCGTGTGTTCGAGATGCTTCGCGCCGCCGACACAGTGGGCGTCTTTCAAGTGGAATCCCGTGCGCAGATGGCGACGCTGCCCCGCATGCGCCCCGAACGCTTTTACGACCTGGTGGTCGAGGTGGCCATCATTCGGCCTGGCCCCATTGTCGGCAAGATGGTGAACCCGTACTTGGCTCGGCGCAATCACAAGCAAGCCGTCACCTACGCCCACCCTTGCCTGGAACCGATCCTACGCCGCACCCTGGGCGTGCCGCTGTTCCAGGAGCAGCTCATCCGCATGGCCATGGCTGCGGCTGGGTTCTCGGGAGGCCAGGCGGAAGAGCTGCGGCGGGCGATGGGTTTCAAGCGCTCGGTCGAGCGCATGCGGGCAATCGAAGCAGAGCTATACGCCGGCATGTCCCGCAAGGGAATTGCCCGCAAGGCGCAAGCGGAAATCGTCCAGGGCATCAAGTCGTTCGCGCTCTATGGGTTTCCGGAATCCCACGCCGCTTCGTTCGCGCTCATCGCTTACGCCTCGGCCTATCTCAAAGCCTACTTCCCGGCCGCTTTTGCCTGTGCCTTGCTCAACAACCAGCCCATGGGTTTTTATCACCCCGCCACTATCATCAAAGATGCCGCCCGCCATGGCATTGACACGTTACCGGTGGATGTGACTTGCTCGGATTGGGCATGCACGCTGGAAAGAACCAAGCCAGAGCCGTACGCGGTACGCCTGGGGCTGAAATTCGTGCGCGGGTTGCGCAGAAGCACGGCCGAGCAGATCGTCGGCACACGGCCCTTCGCCTTGCTGGCGGAGCTTTGCCGCCGGGTCGAGCTGAATGCCGCAGAACGGACGACCTTGGCTGAAATCGGTGCTTTTTCCGGTTTAGGTGGAAGCCGCCGGCAGGCCATGTGGCAAGTGGCGGCGTTCGGACGATCAGGGGAACTCTACGACCGATCGGCGGTGGATGATGTGCCGACAGGGAGAGCGGCGGCGCAAAATCCCCTGCCCGAGATGAGTGTCGGGGAAGAGGTGGCCGCAGACTTCCACTTCACCGGAGTTTCCACCGGCCCACACCCGCTATCCTTCCTCAGGAAGAGACTTGCGGCCGAGCGGATCGTCCCCGCCGACCAGTTGGCATGCGTGCCTGACGGTCGCCGTGCGCGTGTCGCTGGTCTGGTCATCGTTCGCCAGCGCCCCCTCACCGCGAAGGGCCTGGTCTTCTTCACCCTCGAGGACGAGACCGGCTTTGCCAACGCCTTGGTCACGGCCGCAGATTTCGAGCACCATCGTCGCTTGCTGGTTGGCGCCCAAGGGCTCATTCTCGAGGGAATTGTGCAAAGCCATGAGGGCGTCGTCTCCCTGCGCGCCGATCACTTTTCCCCCTTGCCAAGCCCGGAAATTCGCGCGGAAATCTCGCACGATTTTCGCTAGAGTGAAGGAGTCGCATGTGTGGCCGAATGACCCTCACCCGCCCTGATTGGGACCAGCTTCTCGACGAGCTGACCGAGGCCCTCGCGCATGCGGGCGTGGGGCGCATCAGCGCGGACGAGGGATCGGCAGTGCTGTACCGACCACGCTACAACGTAGCGCCGGCCCAGCCCCACCCGGTTCTGCGCAACGTGGGTGGGCACGCGAGGTTGGGCTTCGCCCTCTGGGGACTGCTGGCGCGCCGGCGAGGCCAACCACCTGCCATCAACGCGCGCGCCGAGACCGCGCCGTTCAAGCCGGCCTTCCAGGAGGCGTTCGTGAGCAGGCGCTGCGTGGTCCCGGCCGATGGCTTCTTCGAGTGGAAGACCGGCCCGGGAGGGCGTCAGCCACTGTGGTTCCACCGGTCTGACGGCAAGCTGCTCCTGCTGGCCGGGCTCTTCGACGAAGAGCCGACCACCGCGAAACAACCGGCACACACCCGTTTCGCTGTGCTGACCACCGCACCCAACCGCCTCTTGGCCACGGTTCACGACCGCATGCCGGCGCTGCTGTCCGCCTCGGACGCCGCGAGTTGGCTGGAGCAACCAGCGCAGAAGCTCTTGCGCCCAGCACCTGACGAGTTGTTGGTGGCAACACCCGTCTCCCTGCGTGTGAACTCGGTCCGCAACGACGATCCCGAGTGTCTGGCTCCCCCACGAATCAGCCAGATGCGCCTGTTCTAGTCCGTACTAGATCGCAGGATTGCGCCGTATATCGTTGTGCTTTGCCCTCGGTCTATGTGTGTGGGATCTTCGCAGACGCCGGCAACAACCGGTACCTGGAGATCCACTGACCAGCGACGCGGGCAAGACCTGGTCAACCTTGCACAGCGAGCCCTACCAAGGCGACCGCGTCTACATTTCTCTCGCGGTCGACCCAAACGGTGCGGTCCACGCCATGCACTACACCAGCGACAGTCTCGGCTCAGTCATCAGCCACGACCGGCACTACGTGCTGCCGTGAGATGGGAAGCTGTCGTCACTGACAGACGATCTCGCCCCCGCATGACGGCGGACAGTCGAAGTGCGCTTCGATGGTCGAGTAGCGGAAGTGCTGAATGCGGTCGCAGTATTCACCAAAGAAGCCGATATGCCCCATTTCTCCGGGCCGGTCGAAGTCCCAGCCGTCGTCGCGGCTCCGGGGAATCGGCTCTCCGTCCAGATACACTGTGACCAGGGTACGCGGAGCCGGCTTCGGGTCCAGCGCGAACGAACAGGAGGTTCGCTCCACCCCGCCAAAGATGTATTCAATGGTTGACTGCAAAGACTCGGGGCTAGCTGCCGAATAGTACCCTGGCCCAGTTGGCGACGGCATCCCGCCCGCCCCGGCCATTTGGCCCAGACAGTCTGGCGGCCCGGTTGGATCGTCATTCAACTCAGCTCCCACTGCCAAGACCAGCACCTTGATATGGTCGCCGGCCAGAGCGTTCACCTGGTCAACCGCATCCTGGCATGCGCTGGGAAGGCCCTCCTCGCCTTCGGCGGGCTGACCCGCCGAAAGGTTGCCCAAGAGAGTACAACTCGGCAGACCGTCGGTGGCCAACAACACGTAACGGTCGGCAACCCCGTCCTCAAGTCCCGCGTAGTAGTCATGCGCGCGCTGCAATGCCAAAGCCGTGGGGGTATTGCCGACGAGCGGCAGCACGTTCCCAATAGCGTCCCCCACCGCCACGCTATTGGCTGGCGCGACCCCAACTGAAGGAGCTCCGGCGCAACACCCCGCGACGGGCTGGCCAGGGCACAGCGCATCTGCCACGGGGAACTGGGCAAAGCCGAAACGAATCCACTGCTGGTAGGCGTCGACCAGGTTCGCAAGCAGGTCGGCCAGGACGGTGTAGCGCGTGCCCGCGCCAAAAGCGATTCCCATGGATTCCGACGCATCGAACACGATGAGGACGTCCGCTGCGCTGGCGTTCAGCCTCACCGGGTCTGGGGCCACGCACTCCCTACCCACTTCGCTGCCCTGCACATCCGCGGCCGGGGCACCCCGGCGGTCGACCGCAGCGTCCCCTTGCGGACTTTCTTCGGTCTCTGCACAGGCCGCAGCCAGCAAGAGGACGAGAAGCGCAAATCGTGCCCGCACTTTGCGGAATTATAGCACCCAATCGGAGCGATCGGTGGTGGTCGTGGACGTCGTCGTGGCCGTTTTCGTGGCCGTGTGCCGCAGTGATCACTCATGGGTGCCAACCACACCGTCTCCCGCGAGTCCGCCCCGGATTTCACCACAGAGGCCACAGAGATCACAGAGCAGCCTCACGGCCGCAACCAAAGGGATCAGTCCGGCCACGGCCACGGCCACGGCCACGACCACGACCTTCTGTGGCTATCGCGGCGCTGGCGAGAATCTTCGCGGCTTGCGAAGGAACGCGACGTTAGTAGTACAGAGACGGATCGGAAGGAAAGAAGGGTTCGGACGCGGATCCGGAACCCTTTCCTTCCGGCCTCTGTGGCCTCTGGGCTCTCTGTGGTGAAACTCCGGATCGCACATCTGCCCGTCAAATCCCCAGAAAACCGTGGCTAGCACCTATGCGGTGGGCCACGTCTACGACCTTCTGCGGCCGTCGCGAAATTTCGGGTTTCCTTGGGAATGTTTTCGGGCCAGCCGAGGTTTGAAGAGCGCATGTCGCGGCACGACTTCAGCCTCAAATCTCAACCTCCCACCTACCCCGCCGAAGGTGAACTCGCCCATTTCTTGTTGCAGCCGCGAGCCCGCCCTGTGTAGTTGTAGAGCTTCATCATGATTGAGGTGCGAGAGCTAACCAAGTACTTCGGCGCGCGTGCGGCGATCCGCGAGCTGAACTTCGACATTCGGCCGGGCGAGGTCGTCGGCTTTGTCGGGCTCAACGGCGCGGGCAAGACCACCACGCTCAAGATCCTGGGTTGCGTGCTGCTGCCCAGCTCAGGTCAGGTACGCGTCGACGGGCTCGAGGTGACGGCCGAGCCACACGAGGTGCGCCGCAAGATCGGTTTCTTGCCCGATGTGCCGCCTCTCTACGACGAAATGACAGTGGGCGGGTACCTGGCTTTCGCCGCCCGTCTGCGCGGCGTCAGCGGTCGAGACGCCCCGGCGCGCGTGCAAGAGAGCGAGGACAAGCTCGCCCTGCGCGACATGCACGACGAAATCATCAGCACCTTGTCGTATGGATATCGCCAGCGGGTGGGCGTGGCGCAGGCGCTGGTTCACCGCCCTCGCCTGCTGATTCTGGACGAGCCCGCCGCCGGACTGGACCCGGTCCAGATCGTTGAGATGCGCAATCTGATCCGGCGCCTGCGCGGCGAGCACACCGTGCTCATCTCCAGTCACTTCCTTGCCGAGATCAGCCAAACCTGCGATCGGCTACTGGTCATTCAGGCAGGCGAGATCGTGGCCCAGGGAACCGAGGAAGAGCTTGCGGCTTCTCTGGGCACGGCCGGCGAGATCGAGGTGGCGCTGCGCGGGCCCGCTGCCACGGCACTCGAAGTGGCCCGCAAGGTGCCCGGCGTGCTGGATGCGCAGATCGCGCATTCCGCCGCCCATGAAACCGTGCTCAAGATCCGGGCGCGGGAAGACTGTCGTCCCGAGATTGCGCGCGCTCTGGTACTGGCAGGGCATCAACTGCTGCGTCTGGACCGCGGCGCTTCGCGCCTGGAGTCCATCTTCATCGAGCTGTCCCACCGCGAGAGGCTGTCATGAGAGCCACCCTGCTCATCGCCCGCCGGGAACTGGGGTCGTACTTGCGCACCATGAGCGGGTACATCATCGCCGCCGCGGTGTTGCTGGTGGATGGCATCTTGTGGAATGCCTTCGCCCTGGGGGCCCAACAAGACAAGCACTCGGCTGAGGTGCTGAGCGACTTCTTCTACTTCTCCAGCGGGACGACCATGATCGCAGCGGTGTTTCTCGCCATGCGGCTGGTCGCCGAAGAACGCCAAAACGGCACCCTGGTCCTGCTCACCTCGTCCCCGGTGCGTGACCGCGAGATCATCTTGGGGAAGTTCTTTTCCGCGTTCACCTTTTTGGCCATGGTCACCCTAGCCACCGCCTTCATGCCCGCCCTAATCATGGTCAACGGCAAGTTGTCGATTGGTCAGGTGGCTGCTGGCTATCTGGGGCTCTTGCTGCTGGGCAGCGCCGCCTTGGCCATCGGCACGCTCGGATCGGCCCTGGCGCGCTCGCAGGTATTGGCGGCCATTATCTCGGGCGCCATGCTGGTGGGGCTGATCGTGGTTTGGCTGCTGGCCGCGGTGAGCGAGCGGCCGCTCAACGATGTATTCCTCGCCCTGGCGCTGTGGGGCCGGCATTTCCCGCCCTTTCAGGCTGGCGTGATCAATCTGCGCGACGTGGCCTACTACCTGCTGGTGACCTACTTCGCCCTGTTCGCGGCCACCCGTGTGCTGGAGGCGCGACGATGGCAATAAGACCCTGGCCGTCGCTGGGCTACGCCGCTGGCCTGCTCTTCATCTACGTCGGCGAGCGCATCCTTGCCGCTGGGCGAACCAGCGCGGTTCTGACCGCGGTGGGCGTAGCCTCTGTGCTGGGAGCCGCCGTGTGGTGCGGGCTGGGCGCGCGCAAGGCGCAAGCCGGGGTTCGCAGTACCGCACGCACGCTCCTTCTCCTTTACGGATTCGGTGCCCTCGCCCTCGTCCTGCATTTTGCCGGCGGGGATCTGGGCGCGCGCCTCTTCGGTCGTCCCCTGGATCTGCTCATGCCCCGCCTGGCTGGCGCCCTGGCGGTGCTGTGGCCGGCGCTCATGCTGGCCGGCACGCTGCCCGTGCTTCTGGTCGAACTCTCGCTGGCCGGCATGGCGCACGCACCAGTGCTCGACACCCGCCGGGTGCGGGCTGCGATGCTGTCTGGGCTGGGCACCGCCCTGGCCCTGGTGTTCTGCTTTTCCGTCGCCTATGTCGCTGCCGAGCGCAACCTGAAGGTCGACCTGGCCTACTTCCGCAGCACCCGGGCGGGAACCGCGACCAAGAAACTGGTGGCGGCGCTCGATCAACCGGTGCAGGTGTACCTGTTCTTTCCGCCGGCCAATGAAGTGGCCGAGGAGGTGGCCAACTACTTCGCCGATCTGACCCACGCGTCGTCGCAACTGAGCGTGAGCCGGCTCGATCAGGCGGTCGAGCCCGCGCGGGCGCACGAGCTGGGCGTATCGGGCAACGGCGTGATCCTCGTGGCGCGCGACAAACGGCGGGAACAGATCGCGGTGCCAGTCAAACTGGAAAGCGCCCGCGGCAAGCTACGCATTCTCGATCAGGAAGTGTACAAACGCCTGGTGACCGTGTCGCGCGGCACCCGCGTCGCCTACTTCGTGCAGGGGCACGAGGAGCGCTCCTTCGACCCCATCGGCGAAACCGACCGCCGCGCCAGCGTGCGCCTGCTGCGCGATCTCTTGTCTGAGCTGGGCTTCCAAGCCAAGGAGTTGGGCCTGGCCCAGGGGCTGGGCCATGAGGTGCCGGCCGATGCCGGCCTGCTGCTCATGCTGGGTCCCAGACGGCCGATCATGCCGGCCGAGACGGATTCCTTGCTGCGCTACTTCGACCACAAAGGACGCTTGCTAGTCGCCCTGGATCCAGAAAGCGGCGATACTGCGGCCGCGCTGCTCGACGGGCTTTCTCTGCGTTTCAATGCCACGACCCTGGCCAACGACCAGATCTATTGGGCACGGACCCGGCAGAAAACTGACCGCATCGGCATCGCCACCGGTAGCTACTCCAGCCACGCCTCGGTGGCGACGCTCAACCAGTTCGGTCTGCGCCTGCCGCTGGTTCTCCTCGGGGCGGGCTCGCTCACCCGGCCGGACAAACCTGCGCCCGATGCCCCCAGCGTAAACTTCGTGGTTCACGCCGAGGCCAGCACCTGGAACGACCTCGACGGCAACTTCGAATTTGACGGTGGCAAGGAGGCCCGCAAGGCCTACGAGTTGGCAGCCGCGGTAAGCAAAGGGACCACGCCCGAAGAGGAAGGGCGCGCCCTAGTGCTGGCTGATTCAGATGCCCTGGCTGACGAGCTGATCGTCAACCGGGCCAACAGCCTATTCGCGCTCAACCTGGTGCGCTGGCTGGCTGGCGACGAACGCCTGGCAGGCACCATCAACAACGAGGAGGACGTTCCGGTCCGCCACACCCGCAAACAAGATGTGGCCTGGTTCTACGCCAGCGTGTTCGCCGCGCCAGCTCTGCTGCTGGGCATCGGCTACGCCGTCCGGCGACGCGCCTCGCGACGAAAAGCCGCACCCACCCCGCCGCCCGCGCCAACCTCGGAGGGCTCGTCATGACCGGCAAGGCGGTCGCGCTGCAAGGCGGTTTGGCCCTATTGGGCCTGGCAGCGGCGTACCTGACCTGGCAGCGTCAGCCTGAGTTGCAGGCGGGCGAGGTGTTCGTCCTCGACATTACCAAGAACGAGTTAGAGAAGGTCAGATTCGACGATGAGGATGCCAAGACCTGGGCCGAGCTGCAGCTCGACAGCGACGAGAATGGCAGCTTCGTTGTGCTTCGTCTCTCAAGTCGCGCGGCACCGGAAGCAAAGAAGCCAACGCCTGCGCCGACCCCAGGCAAGCCCACCCCGGAACGGGTGGTACGTGGCAGCGACACGGCCAAGACCCTCTACCAGCGCTTTGCTCCCCTACGCGCCACCCGTGCCCTCGGCGTGCTGGACGCGGCCAAGTTGAAAGACCTGGGCCTTGTCGCCACGAAAAAGCACATCACCGTGGTGACCCGTTCTGGCCGGCGTGTCTTTGACCTCGCACCCGCACCCGTGGGCGGAACTGATCCCTACCTGCGCGACCAGACCGACGGTCGGGTGTTCGTGGTTTCGCGATCCATCCTCAGCGATTTCCAGGGTGCGGCCACCGCTCTGGTCGAGCGCCATCTGCATGGGTTCCGCCTGGAGGATGCCGATCGCGTGTCGCTGGCCGCCGGCTCGGCCAAGAAAGAGTATCGCGTGGCCCGCGCGACCGACGGACGGGGAGTGGAAATTGCTTCGACCGGGGCGCCTGACAAACCCGACCCGGCTGCGCGCACCTGGCACGAGCGCGCCTTCGGTCTTTGGCCGAGCGAATCTCTGGGCAAGGGTGAGATTCCCGCAGAAGGCGAGCCGCAAGCAAGGCTGCGGCTGGACTACTTCGCGCGTGGCCGCAGCCTGGGCTGGCTCGCTGTCGCCGAAGCCCCTGTCCCAGCAGGCGAGAGCGTGTCGAGTGCGACGTCAGCACCTAAGAAGGTTTTCTACGCGCGCAGCGAATCCACCCTGGGTTGGGTGAAACTGACCGGCGACACCGACTCGCTGGTCACCGAGGGCGTCAAACTGGTGGGCGGCAAGCCCTAGATCTCCGGAGCCGGTGGCCGGTGCCGGATCCGGTGCCGGTGGCCGGTGCCGGATCCGGCGGCCGGATTCGGAACCCGATCCGGCGGCCGGTCCCGGCCCCGGAACCGACAACTAGTCACGGACTTCCAAAAATCGGTACCAGCGCGAGCTACGACGCCGACTGGATCCAGCCGCCGCCCAGCAGGCGATCGCCGTCGTAGCACACAGCAGCCTGGCCCGGGGTCACGGCCATGACCGGCTCGGCGAAATCGACTTCGAATGCGGCGGCGCCAGTCACCCGCACGCGACCAGGACTGCCGGCATGGTTGTAGCGTACCTGAACCGTGGCCTCGAATTCTTCCGGTAAGTCACAGTGCCAGTTGGCCTGCGTCGCCCGCAAATGGCGGTGTAGGATCTCGCTGCGCGGGCCCACCGTGATGGTAGCCGTGGCCGCATCCAGATGCGTGACGAAGAGAGGAATCTTGCCCGCGACACCCAGTCCTTTGCGCTGGCCGACAGTGAAAGCCGCTATGCCGCGATGTCGGCCCAAAACCTTGCCGCCGGAATCAACAATGGGGCCGGGCTGCAAAGTCTCGGGACAGCGCCGGCTCAGATAGGCGACGTAGTCGTTGTCCGGAACGAAACAGATCTCCTGGCTGTCGGGCTTGTCATGCACCGGCAGGCTCATGACGCGGGCCTTGGCACGCACATTTTCCTTGCTGGGCATGTCGCCCAGGGGAAGCAGAATGCGCCCCAGCAGCTCGCGCGCAATTCCGAACAGCACATAGGACTGGTCCTTGTGCCGCGGCGACTTGCGAAAGATGGCTAGGCGACCGCCCACCGGCGCGATGCGCGCGTAGTGGCCGGTGGCCACCCAGGGAATCCCCAACGAGTCGGCATGACCAATGAGCCGCCCGAACTTGATCTGGGCGTTGCAGGGAATGCACGGATTGGGCGTGCGGCCATGACGATATTCGTCGACGAAGTACTCGATGATGGGCTGGAACGCGTCGGCGAGATTGAGCACATAGAGCTCGATGCCCAGCTTGTGCGCCACCGCGCGCGCATCGGCCGCATCCTGGGGCGAGCAGCATCCGCGCGAATCGCTGTCCGGATCGCCGGCCGTGCCCAGACACATGAACACGCCCGTCACCGCAAAACCCGCATCGCGCAGCAGCCCGGCCGTCACCGAAGAATCGACCCCGCCGCTCATGGCAACCAGCACGCGCCTCTGGCTATCGATCACCTTGCTCACCATTTGGCTAGCTTTCTCACCACAGAGAGCACAGAGGACACAGAGGTCGGAAAGGAAGAAGGGGTTCGGATCGGAGAGCTGACCCTTTCCTATCTCCGCTCCGGCTCTGTGACCTCTGTGCCCTCTGTGGTGAAAAAGCTATTCTCCCCTCCGCTCCGGCTCTGTGGCCTCTGTGCTCTCTGTGGTGAAAAAGCACTTCCATCTTCCTACCGAGTCTCGATCTCGTAGGGTAAGCGCGCCAGGATGCCGGTACCGCCCTCGGCCAGAAGTGGCAGCAGCAAGCGCACCGCCGCGCGACCGCCCGGGACACGGGCAAGCGCGCCCAGCACCGACGGCGCGGGCCGCGGCAACACCACCAGTTCGGGCAGGCCGCCCGGGCCCGCCGGCACGCCGCCGCGCCGAGCGGCCTCGTCAATCGCTGCGCTGATCCCGGCCATGCGATCGACCAGACCCACGCCCGCGGCCTGCGCGCCGGTCCACACCCGCCCGCGGCCCAGCTCGTCGGCGCGCGTGGCGTTCACGCCGTGGCTTGTGCGCCCCTCGGCCACCGTGTCGAGAAATCGCCGATACATCTGCTCCATGCGGCTGGAGATGAGGGCTCGTTCTTCGTCATTCCAGCCATGCCCGACCGACAACAAATCTGCGTAGGCCCCGCGCTTGTAGGTCTCGCGGGCAATGCCCAGATGGCCGAGCAGCCCCTGCAGGTTCACCTTGAAGCCAAAGATGCCGATCGATCCGGTCAGGGTCGAAGGCGAGGCAAAGATCTCACTGGCCGGCGCCGCCACGTAGTAACCCCCGGATGCCGCCACGTCGCCTAGCGAGGCCAGCACAGGTTTGCCCGACTTGCGCAAACGCACCAGCACGCGCGCGATGCGATCAGAAGCCAAGGCCGAGCCGCCCGGGCTGTTGACCCGCAGGACAATCGCGCGCACCGAGGGATCCTTGCCCGCCTCCTCCAAGGCGGCGATGATTCGATCGGACCAGGCAATCTCGCTCGACGGGAAGGGAAAGTCGCTGCCTTCGCCGTCCATCAAAGTCCCGTCCACCAGGACCACCGCAACCCGGCTGGGACGCCAACGGCCCACATCCCGTGGATGCGGGTCGGCGTCGCGCAGCGGGCCCAGGCTCTGCTCCACGGCCGTCTTCAGCTCGTCGTCGTCTGCGACCATGTCCACCAGCCCGGCCTGCAGCGCTTGCGCCGACGAGAACATGGCCTGATCGACCAAGCCGCGCACCTTGGCCTGGTCGAGCCCCTGCGCCGAGCGCCCCCCAGCCACGCCGGCCAGCAGCCTGCCGAAATTGTCGTCCAAGATGGCGTTGCGGTTTGCGGCCACCGGAGCCGACTGACCGTTCATCACGAAGGGCTCCATGGCACCCTTGTACTCGGCGATGCGCACCAGATCGACCTCGACGCCCAGTCGGTCAAGCGCGCTCTTGTAGAAGGTCACGGTCTGCGCGAATCCGCCGAAGTTGAGACCCACCGCCGGATCGATGAACACGCGGTCACAAGCGCTGGCCAGGTAGTAGGCACGGGTATCGGGCTGGGTAAGGCGCGCGAGCACGGGCTTGCGCCGCCGAAGGTCCGCAACCAGCGCGCGCAACTCCTCGATGCGGCCCAGGCCCAGATCAGGCTCTTCGATGTCGAGCAACACCGCGGCCACTGCCGGGTCGTCACCGAGCTGGCGCAGACGTACCACCAGCGCCAGGAAACTCCGGTCCGCCTCCAGATTGCTCACCTTCACCCGCGCCACGTAGGATCTGGCCCAAAGCGGCGCATGTCGGGTAGCAAAGGAGCGCAGCATGACTGAACCGCCCGGGCCCAGAGCAGCGCCGTTCTCGTCGCCAGCGCGCCAGTTGCCCACACCCGCCACGGTCACGCCCAGTCGTTCCTCTTCGATGGTTAGACCGACCAGGGCGGCGTAGTCCGCCGGCGGCGCCAGCGTACTGCCTACCTGCGGCTCCGCCGTGCGGTAGCGCGGCCAATCTATCTCGCCAAAAATCAGCAAGCCGCGAGCCAGCCGCGCGGAAACCCGCGCCCGTGGCAGCGCCGTCGTCTCGTCGCCCTGCAACAGGCGCACGCCCCCGGCGATCTCCAGACGGTCGCTGGCCAGGGGACGCAGGACCGCCTCGAAATCCCACTCTCGGGGCAGGTTATTCGGACGCCCCACATCGCGCACCGCCACGCCCGCAGCCAAGCTGGACAGGAGCCGCACGCCCAACCCGAAGGTGAGACTGTTGGTCGTCGCCAGGCCCGTGCTGAAGATGTGTTCCCACGACATGCCAAACCCGGCACCACGACCCAGCCGCACGCCGAGGCCGAGTTGCAGCTTCTGGTAGTCGCCCGGCATCCCGGGCAACGTCGGACGCAGCCACTGGAAGCCAGCCCCCAGCGCTGTGCCAAAAACCAGCGGCGTTCCCAGCATGAGAGCGCCACCGCGACCGGGCCGCTGGACGTCATGTCCCCAGTAGTCGACCACCAGCGCGCTGGATGCTCCCGCAAGGACGCCCAATTGCCCTGGGTTGAGCTCGACCGAAGTTCCGTCCGCGTCGCCAGCTACGCCGCTGCCTGGCACCTTCACGCCGCGAAAGGGAGAGGAAGGAACGTCGGCGGCGCGGGCGCTTGGGGCAACGCCCACGACCATTGCCAGAATCAACCAGGCGCTGTTGCGACGCCCGGGCACTGTCCGATTCCCTCGCCCCGCGCAGCGGGGAGAGGGCGAGGGTGAGGGGCAGGCGCACTTTCTCGCGGCCGAGCCCCTCACCCGCCGCGCTTCGCGCGTCGGCCTCTCCCCGCTGCGCGGGGCGAGGCGAGTTTCCTGGACGCCCGCAAGCTCTCGATTCTGCCCAACACGCAAACCGTTCGGTGCCCTAGGGGCAGCTTGGCGCAATGCCGGCATGGTTGTGATCCTCTGGCCCATGGATCTATTCGCAGACGCCGAGGTATACCAAGCCCCTGGCCAACGCCCAAGTGGCCTCATCAGACCTAACAGGATCATTTCGGATTGCGCTCGCGAACCGACCAGACTGACCAGAGACACGCGCTCAGGCGCTGGCTGGTGCTGGCGGCCTGGCCGCCGGAACTAGCCGAGCTTCGCCGCCTGCTCAGGCACAGGTCTGATACTGGGCTGCGCGTGGTTGCGCGGGCCGCGGGCGTCGGACTGGTCGAGGCGGCCATCGGCGCCACCTCCGCCATCGCGGAGGTGAAACCCGACGCCGTCATGTTCGTCGGCACGGCCGGAAGCTATCCGGGCCTGCGTCCCGACCTTGCCCTGGCCGGCGTGGTGGCAGCACGGCGTCTGCTCCTGTCGGCTGATGGAGTGGCGACCGGCGACGCCTATCTGCCACCCAGACTGCCGGCCACGCAGGAAACCACACTCACCCTCCGCCGAGTCGCTGCGGCTGCTGGACTGCTCATGGCAGACGTGGCATGTCCGCTCGCTATCACGTCCCGGTCCGCCGCGCTCGGGCATCGCGCCCGCACCCCGGCCTGCGACGTCGAGAATTTGGAAGCCTTCGCAGTCGCCCGTGCCGCAGCGACGGCTGGGCTGCCTTTCGCGGCCATCCTGGGCATCAGCAATGCCGTGGGTTCGTCCGCGCACGCGGCCTGGAAGCGCAACGCGACCCGCGCCGCGGCCGCCGCCTGCCGCGCCGCCCTCAAAATGATCGAAAGAGCGACCGTCCGCCGCTAGCGCGAACCCTTTTCGCGAAGCGTCCGGACTCGGGAAGGGGCTAGCTTTTTCACCACAGAGGGCACAGAGCACACAGAGATCGGATGGGAAGAGGAAGCTTGGACCGCACCCAACCCTTCCCTTTTCCGGTCCGGCTCTGTGGCCTCCGTGCTCTCTGTGGTGAGAAAGCTAGCTAACCGATGCCGCGATTTCACGGTGCCCAATCGATCGGGCACCCGGCGGGCAGCAACCCGCCCTTGGCTGCGCGCTCGAACAGAACCTCGATGGCGCGGCGGACGTCAGGCGCCATCGCGCGCGTGTCCTGGTTGGCATACATGCCGAGGTAGCGGTCAAGCAGCGCGGTCTCGGCCAGGGCAGGCTCGCCGCGTTTCTCGGCGGCAAGCACCCGGATCACCTCGTCGCGGTGGTCGAGTGCATAGGCGATCGAATCGCGCAGGACAGCGGATACCGCAGCGATGGTTTCGGCCCCAAGCCCGCGCCGAATGACATTCACCCCGAGGGGCAAGGGCAGCCCGGTCGTGGCCTGCCACCATTGTCCGATCTCAGCGATGCGCGCATAGCCCCGGCTTTGGTAGATGAGCCGGCCCTCGTGAATCAACAAGGCCGCATCGATGCTGCCCGCATCCAGGCACTCGAAGATACGGCCAAAGGGCGCTATCGGCACAACCACGGGCAGAAGCCCCGGCTGCATCTGGCGCAGCACCAACCACGCCGTGGTGGACAGGCCCGGAATGCCGACACGCCGTCCAGCTAGCTCTGCCAAGGCCATCGGCTGCCGTGCCACCAGCACCGGCCCAAAACCTCGCCCCACTGAAGCGCCATGCGGAAGCAGCAGGTACTTGCCCGCCACCGCAGGATAGGCACCCGCGGAGATCGCCACCACGTCAATTTCACCGGCCAGAGCCAGTGCATTCAACTCCGACGTATCCCCGCGCCGATGGGTGAAGGCCAGCCCTCGCGTGTCCACGTCACCTGCGCGCAGGGCGTGGAACATGAACGCATCGTCAGCATCGACCGAGTAGGCCAGCGAGATGGGCATGGTTCCAGTGTAGCAAGAGCCTGGAAGTGAGAAGCGTCCGGCCACGACCACGGTCACGACCTCTTGCGGCTATCGGGGGATTGTCGGGATCAGTTGCTCATCGCCGCGGTCCTGACTAACCTGCAGCGTCCGTGCCGTCCGCCCCCAAACTCCTGCTGCTGGTTGCAGCGTTCTGCATGCCGCTCTTTGCGCCGGCCGCAGCCGTGGGCGCGGCCGCGGCCAAGCCAGCCCCGGGCAAGTCGAAAGGCAAGGGCAAGCCGGCATCCAAGAAGAACGCCAAAGGCAAGCCCAAGGGCAAGGCGGCGAAGAAGATCCGCGGCGGCAAGAAGCCCGCTGCCAAGAAGAAGGCGCTTCTGGAAAAGCATGTGGTGGCGGTCAAAGGCAACCTGCCCAATGTGCTATCGCTGGGCGCGCTGGTGGTGGACATGGACAGCGGGCGTGAGATCTTCGCCCGCAAGCCCGACCAGCCGCGCGCGATTGCCTCGATCTCCAAGTTGGCCGCAACCCTAGTCGTGATGGACCACAACCTAGACCTCGATGGGTTGACCACGATGAAGAAGATCGACTCAGAGGTCGCCCGCGGCGGAGCGCCCTCGCGCCTGCTCGAAGGCATGACCCTATCCAACCGGGATCTGCTGCACGCGGCCCTGCTTGGATCGGACAACCGGGCGGTGTCCGCCCTGGGCCGCGCGGTCGGGCTCACCACAACCCAGCTCGCCAACGCCATGAACAACAAGGCGGCGTCCCTGGGGCTGCGCGGGACGCGCTTCCGCGAACCGACCGGGCTCTCCCCGGAAAACCTGTCCACCCCGCGCGAGATCCTCCAGCTCCTGCGCGCCGCCATGTCCCACCCGGTTCTTGGACCCATTGTGCGCAAGCCAGAATACGAGGCCCACCCGGTCGGCCGCCCGCCCATCAGGTATGTCAGCACGCACCGACCCGCGGCCCGGTCCAGCGTGCAGATTCTTGGTGGCAAAACCGGGTACAACGATGCCGCCCGCTACTGCCTGGTCATCGCCATTCGCATCGATGGTCGCAGCTACGGCATGTCCCTGCTGGGTACCGAGGGCAAGCTCACCCGCTTCGGCGATGTGGCGCGGGTGATCGACTGGCTGGTCACGCACAGGCTGACCGCCCCGTCCGTGGTTCAGGGGCCACCCATCCCCGCTGGCTTGGCCGCGATCCCCGACGGCGCACCTCTGCCAACGCATCAAGACGCTGGTTCTGGGCCGCCTGCGTTGGCGAGACCTGGACCTGACTAGCAATCAGCGTCAATGACTCCTGCCAACAGTCATGGCATACTTGCCAACTAGATTGGCGCACGATTCTGAACAACCCCTGTTCTTCCAACAACTAACTAAGATTCCCATCGGCCCGTATCTTGCTGTAGGGTAGCCACGAGTTCTGACCACTCGTTCGTCCATGAGGAGGGTTTCCATGGCCCGTCATCTTTCAAGGCTCTTGCCGCTTGTTCGTTGGCAGTACCTGCGTTTGGGGCTGCTGCTCCCTGCCCTGCCCTTTGCCCTATGGGCTTGCAATGGGCACCCCCTGAAAGAGCCCTTGCCGAACCCACAGATGGAAACCGACTTCACGATTCTGGTCAGCCCGGAGCGTGAGGTCGACATCTTGTTCATGATCGACAACTCCCCGTCCATGGACCCCAAGCAGACTCGCCTGGCTCAGAACTTCCCAAGCATGATCCAGGTGTTGCAGCAAATTCCAGACCCTAGTGGCGGTGTCAGCTTACCTGACGTCCACATCGGCGTGATCAGCAGCGACATGGGGTCTGGGTCGGAGCCCATCGGGGAAAACTGCAAGAGGGTGCTGGGCGACCGGGGACTCCTGTATGGGAACGATCCCAGCAATCCGCTCGCGTCGGTCAACCCCAATGCTGATCCAACCCTGGGAGGTCACCCAGTAGCCAATGGATGCGGCCTGCACGAGGGCCAGCGCTGGATCTCGGATATCGCGAATCCAAATGGAACTGGGCGGATAAAGAACTACGACGGAAACATCCAGGACGTCTTCGCTTGCCTGGCCACGGCCGTGGGAACCAAGGGCTGCGGGTACGAGCATCCACTGCAATCGGTTCGCGTGGCACTGACTGCTGATTATCCCGCTAATCCCAAAGATGCCCCCAATCAGATCAACCCAGAGAACATCGGCTTCTTGCGGCCCAAGGGCTACCTGGCGATTGTGCTCATTACCGACGAGGATGACTGCTCTGCTGATCCCGACGACAATGTCAACGACTCAATGTTCTTGCAGGCCCAGAATCCCCTAACCGAAACCGCCAGCCTGAAATGTGCGGCGCGTGGCCATGTGTGCAACGGCCAGCCAATTACTGGCTACGAGGACCCGTCGATAGGCTTTCAGCCGCCCAACCCCCTCCCGGCGCCCAACGTTGGCTTCACAACCGCTTTTGCCAACTGCGCACCCAAGGACCAGCCCAACCCAGGCAGCCCGGACCACCACTATCTTCCTCTCATCAGAGTCCAGGACATGATCGACAGCGTCAACGGGGTGAGTGCCTGGGTCTTCGACGCAAACGGCAACCCTGTCTTCGATGCAAATGGCAATCACGTCTACATGCAGAAAACCGCCGCCAAGATTCTCGTGTCAGGCATCATCGGCTGGCCCCCGGACACTGCCTTGAGCGGTGTCACAGTCAGTGACCAATACCAGATTGGGATAGACACCACCTCGCTTCCCCACCCCCAGGAAACTCTTTGGGACTACATGCCCATTTGCAGGATTCCTTCGATCCAGGCCACAAGCGACAATAACATTTACAAGGCATATGGTGGACTTCGCCTGAAGAAGTTCCTCGATGCCTTCCAGAAGACCGATCCGATTACTGGTCCTGTTGTTAACACCTTCAGCCTGTGCAACCAGGACTTCAAACCCGCGATGCAACAGATCGCCGACGCTATCGTCCAGGTGTTGAAGCCCGGCTGTGTCGACTTCCCGTTGATCGACGCAGGGCCGGCTCCGGCCGCCGGGGCGCAACGCGGCCCTGTCCAGCCCGAATGCCAGGTTACCGACAAGATAGCGTGCGACACCCCGGGCACCCCACCTAATTGCCTTGGCAGCGGGTATGAGGAGTATTCCCGCCCCGAGTGCATTGATCCCGCTACGGGAGCACCTCTCAATCCGGCAGGTGCGCAAAACAACACCAACCTAATACCGGACACGGACGCCGCTCGGCCTTGCTGGTTCCTCTACTACGACACCAGCGCGGCAGGTTGTCCGAACTCATATAGGGGCCAAAGGATCACCGTCCTGCGCAGAAATGGACAGACAGCGCCCGCAGGTACACTGCTGGCAATGAAGTGTCTGACCTGCGCAAAGTCAACCCAAGACTGTCCCCCGTTGCACCAATAGCCACCTGATTCTCTGACCGACCACGAAAGCCGCTCTGACGAGCGGCTTTCGCGATCTAGGTGCCCTACCCTTCCCCAGGCTCTCGCTCACCCCGCGGCACAGCAGCGGCGAAGCGCTCGGCAAAGCTAGCCGCCGGGCGTGCACTGGCCAGGTCCAGCTCGAAATCAGGAACCTCGCTACCACCCAAGGTCGAGAGAAACTCGTCCACCTCGCGGCTGCTCAGGCCGAGTGCGCCCAGCGCCTCGCGACCGAGTCGCTTCCCCTGCCCCTCGATGCCATCCTGGGTGGCGCAAAGCAGCCCCCGCAGCGCATCCAGTTCCATGCGCGAGAACCGGGCTCCGCAGACGTCATAGTCAATCCACGCCTCGTAGGAGAGCGGCGCTACCCGTTTGAGCATGCCCGCCATCAGGTGGCCGTACTGTTGGATTTCCCACTGCGCGTGCGCGTCCACCCGCAGGGTGAGAAAGTGCAGCAAGTTGTGCAGATCGATCTTCCAGTACCACTGGGTGTAGGTCGAGAGCGGCAGGTCGATGCGCGCCAACTCGCGCGCCACTTCGTGGCTGGTCAGCCACTCGTAGGTCGCGCTGGCGCTGGCCCGGCTGTCCTGCCAGCGTTGTTTGGCCTGGTTGCGCAGCCCGGCCGGCAAAGGCTGGCCGGCGCGTCCCTGGCGGTTCTGCGTGCTCTGCGCCTGCAACTGATCGTCAGGCGGGGTATAGAACAGCATGGGCACCAGGCTGTAGCGCCCCGATAGTTCGTTGACGTTGGCGGTGCGATGGCGAATCCACTGGCGGGCCACAAAGATGGGCATGCAGCAGTGGAACTTCAGTTCCACCATCTCACTGGGAGTCGTGTGTCCGTGGCGGTGCAGGTGGCGCAGCAGCCCGCGCGTCTGGCTGCGCTTGCGCGTGCCAAAGCCGTAGCTGACCCGCGCCGCCCGCTCGATGTCCTCGTCGCTGCCCATGTAGTCAACCAAGGCGACAAAGCCATGGTCGAGCACTGGGAAGTAGAGCCCCAGGATCTCCTCGGCGCCCGGGCTGACCGTTCGCTTTGTGTTGTTCTGCAAGTCGGAATCCGCCACAGCCGTGCCCTCCTTGCCGACGCTCACGAGGCCAGACCGCCCGCCTCGACAAAGGCGCCCATGCGCCGGTACTTCTGGTAGCGCAGATCCTTGAGCAGGCTGGGCGGAAGCGGCAGCAGATCGGCCAGATGGCGGCGCAGGGCCGCGGCGAGGTTGCGCGCGGTGAGGTCGAAATTGCGGTGCGCGCCACCCGGCGCTTCCGGCACGATCTCGTCGATGATGCCCAGTCGGGCCAGATCGGGTGCGGTGATCTTCATGGCCTCGGCTGCCTCGGCCTTGCGTGCGTCGCTGCGAAAGAGAATCGAGGCGCAGCCCTCCGGCGAAATCACCGAATAGATCGAGTATTCCAGCATCAGGATGCGGTCTGCCACCCCGATACCCAGCGCCCCACCCGAGCCGCCTTCGCCGATGACCACAGCGATGATGGGAACCGGCAGCCCGGCCATGACCTCGAGGTTTTTGGCCACCGCCTCAGCCTGCCCGCGCTCCTCGGCGTCAATTCCGGGAAACGCACCCGGCGTGTCGAGCAGACAGATGATGGGCTTGCCGAAACGCGCGGCCAGGTCCATTAGGCGCATGGCCTTGCGATAGCCCTCGGGCTTGGCCATGCCCAGGTTGCGCGCCAGCTTCTCCTTGGTGGTACGCCCCTTTTGCTGGCCCAGGCACAGGATGGGCACGCCTTCGAAGAAGCCTATGCCGCCGATCATGGCCGCGTCGTCTGCGAAACGGCGATCCCCATGCACCTCAGTGAAATCGGTGAAGAGCCGGCTGATATAGTCGAGGGTGTAGGGTCGGGCTGGGTGCCGGGCAAGCTGCACCTTCTGCCAGGGTGTCAGGCCGGAAAAGATATGCTGCTGCAGCTCGCGCGCCCGCGTCTCCAGGGTTTCGATATCGCGACGTATCTCCCCTGACAGACGCGTACGCTGCTTGAGATCATCGATCCTGCGCTCCAGGTCGACAATCGGTCGCTCGAAATCGAGCACCGGGGCTTCCCTGGGTTTTTCCTTCCGGTGTGGCATGTGCGGGGGACCATCCTGTTTCGGATTTCGAACGGTAGCAAGACATCTGTGAGAGGAGAAACCCTGGTTCGCCAAAGTCGCCGCGGCTGAGAACACAGAGGTGAGAGGAGCGGACACAGAGTCGGCTGACCGAAAGTGTCAGAGGCTCGCCGACAAGTCCTGGGCAAGGGCGTCCGGATCCAGAGGCGCAGTGGCCCGCACTTGGGCTTGCTCGCGTCGAAACCAGGTCCGCTGGCGCCGGGCATAGCCTGAGGTCGCGCCCTTGGTCTGGGCCACGGCCTCCGGCAAAGTCAGAAGGCCGTCAAGATGCTGGCCGAGTTGCTTGTAACCTAGGGACGCCAAGGCGCGGGATTGGCCGAAACCGCGCCTGCGCAGCGCCTCGACCTCGGAGAGAAAACCGGCTGTCATCATGCGTTCGACCCGGCCGTGAATGAGCGGACGCAACTTGTCGAGCGGGTAGTCGAGGATGACGACGAAGAGGCGCCACGGGAGCTGCTGCGGGGCCGCGCGCCGGCGCAGCTCGCTGATGGGAACCCCAGTCTGCTCGTAGATCTCAAGCGCGCGGCTGGTGCGAACCAGATCGCCGGGCCGGATGTGCGCCGCTGCCTCAGGATCGATCTCCTGGAGCTGGCGGTGCAGGGCGGGGACTCCGAGGGCCGCAGCCTCGGCCTGATGGCGCGCCCTGATCGCCGGATCGGGCGGAGGCGCGTCGAAAAGGCCCGCGCGCAGAGCGCGAAAATACAGCCCGGTGCCGCCCACAATGATGGGAAGGCAGCCGCGGGTGTGGATGTCATCGATGGATAGGCGCGCCCGCGTGGCCCAGGCAGCAGCGTGGAACGGCTCGCCCGGATCGACGAGGTCGAGCAGATGGTGCGGGCAGCGCGTCTGCTCCTGCCGCGTGGCCTTGCCGGTGCCGATATCCATGCCGCGATAGACCTGCATCGAGTCGCAACAGACGATCTCGCCAGAAAGTCGTTCGGCCAACGCCAGCCCAAGTTCGCTCTTGCCCGAGGCGGTTGGGCCCAAAATCGCAATGACCATCCTATCCAGCATCTCGTGGACCGTGGAATGAAGTTAGCTAGTTCACACAGAGGTGACAGAGGACACCAAGCCACCGCCTTTAGGGTGACAACGTCGATCCGTTTCCGAGACCCTCATCCGACCTCTGTGTTCTCTGTGCTCTCTGCGGTGAAAAAGCTAACTACGTCCGTCCCAGACGCTGTTCGATCTCAGCGATGGACATACGCAGAAGCACCGGGCGGCCGTGCGGGCAGTGCGAATGCAGGTCCACAGCATCAAGCTGGCCGAGGAGGGTAACCGCCGCGTCACGCGCCACGATGTCGCCCGCGCGCAAAGCCCCGTGGCATGCCATGGTCGCGAACACCTGCTCGAAGTTCTCCTCGGCCCGGCGCAAGGAATCCCCCTCGGCCACCCGGTGCAAAACGTCGCGCAGCAGGGGCTTGGGATCCACGTCTTTCAGCAGATCGGGCACTGCGCGCAGGAGCATGGTGCTCGGCCCGAAAGCCTCGACCTCGAAGCCAAGTCCGGCCAGCGCTTCTAGCGTCGCCGCTTCGTGTGCCGCCGCAGCCGCAACCTCGTCCAGCTCGATGGGAATGGGGAAGAGGAGGCGCTGGCGAACCACGGCTCGCTGTCGATGCGCCACGCGCAGTCGTTCGAACATGATCCGCTCGTGCGCCGCGTGCTGGTCGACCAGCACCAACTCTGACGGGCCTTCGCACACGAGATAGGTCCGACGAAGCTGGCCGATGTACTCGAGTCTCCCGAAGAAACCCATGGCCGCGGGCTGGGCGGCCGCTGGCAGCGCCTCGTCGCGCAGCAGGGTCGGAAGCGGCTTGTCGTCGGGCCGAGGCGATCGCACAGCTGAGAAGGATCCTTGCCGGTCCCGCGCCGGCCTAGGCGGAAGCGGGCGGTCCGCCTCTCTCTCGCCGACGCCCTCGGGCGGCAGGGTGTAGGCACGGATGGGCGACACCGCCAACCACGGTGCCCGCGACACCGCCCGACCCACCACATGCCGGACCGCCGCATAGACCTCTTGCGGCCGCGCGAAACGCACCTCCAGTTTTTGCGGATGAACGTTGACGTCCAGCTCCTGGCCAGGGACGTCGACAAAGAGCGCGGCCAGCGGGTAGCGCCCCTTTTCCAGCAATTCACCGTAGCCCTGGGCCAGCGCGTGCAGCAGGGCGCGATCACGCACGAAGCGGCGCCCAACGAAGAGGAAGGTCGAACGCCCGGCCGGCGCCGCCTCCTCGGGCGAAGCCAGAAAGGCGCGCACCCTGATCCCGCCCTCTTCGCCCGCGGCCTCGTGCAACACCTTGGCGCCACGCCGAGCAAGCGCCGCGCGCACCCGCTCGGCCATGTCCCGGTGGGGCGGCAGATCAAGCGCCACGCGGCCGTTGCTGCGTAGGCGGAAGTGGACCTCAGAATGGGCCAAACCCAGACGCAGAACCGACTCAGAAACATTGGCGGCCTCAGTCGACTCGGACTTGAGAAACTTCAGGCGCGCGGGCGTGTTGAAGAAGAGATCACGTACCTCCATCTGGGTTCCCTCGGCCATGCCGACTTCTCCCGCGTCGGTCTCGACCCCAGCCTCGACCAGCAGACGGAAGCCGGCAGTGGCACCGGTCATCTTGGTGCGCAGGGTGAGACGTGAAACCGCAGCGATGGAGGGCAGCGCTTCCCCACGAAAGCCGAAGGTAGCCAGCCCCCACAGATCGTCGGCGCAGGCGATCTTCGAAGTGGCATGGCGCTGTAGCGCCAGGCGCGCCTCCTCGGCCGTCATGCCGCAGCCGTCATCCACCACGCGAATCAGCCGCCGGCCCCCGGCTTCGATCTCCACATCGACGCGACGGGCGCCCGCGTCGACCGCGTTCTCGCACAGCTCCTTGGCCACCGACGCGGGTCGCTCGACGACCTCGCCGGCAGCGATCTGGTCCGCCAGCGCAGGCGGCAGGACGTGAATGCGGGGCGCAGGGGTTTCAGGCTGCATGCTTTTCGAGGTGAGCGTATCAGGGAGCCGCGCGTACGAAAACGACATACTGCAGGGCCAGCGAATGAACATCGTCGTGTGTGATACACTCGTCCCCGTGTCACGTGTCCTAGTCGTCGACGACGAGCCAGAAGTTCGTCAGGTGGTAAGACGTGCGCTCGAACGTCTGGGGCACAGAGTGACCGAGGCGTCTGACGGACACGAGGCCATCAAGACCCTGGATGGGGGCGGCTTCGACCTGGTGGTCAGCGACTTGCGCATGCCTCACGCTGACGGATTCGCGGTCTTGCGCAAGGCTCAGGAGCCCGCGTTGCGCACACCGGTGATTATCCTCACCGCAAGTACCCTCATCTCGGAGTGCGTGGAGGCCATGCGTTTCGGCGCCTTCAACTTCCTGGTCAAGCCCTGCAACGGGGAGGAGTTGAAGTCGGTGGTGGAGGCCGCCCTCGCCCAGGGACGGCCGAGCCCGCGCTCGTCGGCCACGCGCAGCAGTGACCTTGCCGAGCCGCAAGCGATCTTGGTCGGCGATTCGCCTGCCTTGCGCGGTGTGATCGAGATCGTCAGTCAGGTTGCCCCGACTGACGCGACCGTGCTGCTGCTAGGAGAAAGCGGCACGGGCAAAGAGGTCGTCTCGCGCCTCATCCACGCCTTCTCTCCCCGTTTGGGCAACCCCTTTGTGGCCGTCAACTGCGGCGCCATTCCCGAAGGCCTGGTCGAAAGCGAGCTTTTCGGTCATGCCCGCGGGGCGTTTACCGGCGCCACCGACGCCCGCGCCGGCAAGTTCGTTGAGGCCGATGGCGGAACCCTGTTTCTCGACGAGATCAGTGAGCTACCCCTGGCGCTCCAAGTCAAGTTGCTGCGCGTTCTGCAGGACAAGACGGTCACGCCCGTGGGCGAATCCAAAACGCGATCGGTGAACACGCGGGTGGTGACGGCCTCGAACCAGGATCTGGAGACGCTGGTCAAGGAGGGCAAGTTCCGCAGCGATCTCTTCTTCCGCCTCAACGTCGTGCCGATCATCCTTCCGGCTCTGCGTGAGCGCGCACAGGACGTGGCGCCGCTGGCCCACCATTTTCTGGCGTCGGCCAATCGGCGCGGCCACAAGAATATCAACCTATCCGAAGCCGCCCTGCTCGCCCTTCAGCTCTATACTTGGCCGGGCAACGTCCGCGAGTTGGAAAACCTGATCGAACGGCTGGTCATCCTCAATCGCACCGGGGTCATCGGTTTCGAGGACCTGCCCGCGGGGGTGCGCAGCCCGTCGGCTGACTTCGCGGCCGCCACCGCGAACAGTTCGTCCACCGAGGCGATCGACCTGGTGGCGACGTTGGCGCGCATCGAGGCCGCGCTCATCGACCGGGCCATGCGCACCTCGGGTGGGAACAAGACCCGCGCAGCCGAGCTGCTGGGGCTGAGCCGGACCACTCTGCTGGATAAGCTCAAGCGAGCGAGCGGCGAATCAGGAAACTAGCACCGCCGCCGCGGCGGCGGGCCGGTGGCCGGTGGCCGGAACCGAATCCGGCTCCGGTTTCGGCCCCGGTTCCGGTTCCCACCCCCAGCTGCCGGTCACTTCGGCGTGGGGCCGTTGCGGGGCAGGACGAACCAGAAAGTGCTCCCCCGGCCGACCTCGCTGTCCACCCCGATGCGGCCACCATGCGCCTCCACCGCCAGTCTACAAAAAGTGAGGCCGAGTCCGGTGGAGAATTTCTGGCCATGCGAAAGCGCCTCAACCTGACCGAACTTCTCAAACACCCGTTCGCGGTATTCCCGGGGGATGCCGGGCCCGGTGTCCGACACCGCCACTCGTACCATGTCGTCGTTGGCCTCAACCGTCACAGTGATGGCTTCGGTAGCGGGCGTGAACTTGAGCGCATTGCCCAGTAGGTTCTGCATGACCCGCGCCACTACATCCCGATCCACCACCGCCATGACGGGATCGTCAGGCCAATCTCGCACAAGCTGTCGCGTCCCTACCAGAGATTCCAGTTCGTCGACGCTCTCCCGTGCCACCGCGGCGATGTCGGCAGGGACGAGCTGCAGACGCATCTCGGTGCCCTCCATCTTGCTCACATCGAGAACCGAGTTGACCAGGCGGATGATGGTGCGGGTGGCGTGCAATGCCGTTTCTACGTCGGTTGCCAGCTCGACACGATGTTGCTCATCCGCGTCCCACTTGATGACCTCCAGGCAGGCTGAGATGGCAGCCAGCGGCGAGCGCAGATCGTGCACCACCATATGCACCAGGCTGTCCCGCAGGGTCTCCAGGCGTCGCAAGGCCTCGAGGCTCTCCTGCAACTCGCGCCGCTTGCGCCGGAGTTCCAGGTGCGTGGCCACGCGCGCCTCCACCTCCGCCATCTGAAACGGTTTGGTGACGTAGTCCACGCCCCCGACGGAGAATGCCCTCACCTTGTCCACCGTCTCGGTGTTGCCGCTGATGAAGATCACCGGGGTGTCAGCTAGTTTGGGATCAGCCTTTAGTTGTTCGCATACCTCGAAGCCGTTCATGTCGGGCATGTTGATGTCAAGCAGAACCAGGTCAGGCACCTCGGCCTTCGCCGCCCGCAATGCCAGGCGGCCTTCCAACACCGGGCGCACGCGATGTCCGTGCTCCTTCAGCATCCCGACCAACACCTGCAGGTTGGCCGGCGTGTCGTCAACCACCAGGATGCTGGCGCTGCCGTCCAGACGTGACGAGTCCTCAGACATGCCCCTGTACCCCTTGTACATAATCGATGAGCTTCTGGTAGTCGAATCGCTCCACCGTCTGGCGCAGAACCCGCGCCAATTCGGCGTCCAGCCCGGCGAGCTGGTCGGCGAGGGCCATGAGCCGATCATAGTCGGCGTGGATGGCGGCGGTGTGCAGTTCATCCCGCAAGGTAGAAGGAAGCCGCGCGAGCGTGAGGCCGTTGTTTTGGACCAGCATCGCCCCTGGGGTTCTCGAGGTCGGCACGTCGACAAAGATGTACTCGACCCCCAGACGCACGCGCAACCGCTCCAGCAGGTCTGCTTCACGAAATGGTTTGCTGAGGAAGTCGTCGGCTCCCGCGGCCAATGCTTGTTGCCGGTTTTCGGCAAAAGCGCTGGCCGACACTGCCAGGATGAAGGGGTTCTGCGCGCTTGCCGTCGCACGGATTTGTCGTATCGCCTCGGCGCCTCCCATCTTTGGCATACGCATGTCCATCAGAATGGCGTGCGGGCTCCACCCGGCAAAGCCGACGACCGCTTCAGTTCCATCGTTTGCCTCGCGAATGTGGAATCCGACCGCTACCAGCATCTGCGACATAAGCTTGCGCGCCTCGGGCTGGTCGTCGACCACCAACACCCGACAAGGATCTGCGGTCGGTTTGATCCCGATCACCCGTCGCGACGGCGCTTCGAGGTGCGGTCGATCCGATTCACCCTTGCCGAGAGATATCTCAACGTGGAAACAACTGCCCCGGCCCACCTCGCTTGCGACCGTGACATCGCCGCCCAGAAGGCGCGCGAACTGCCGGCTGATCGCCAGCCCCAGGCCGGTGCCCCCGGCGCGTGCCCCGGCGGCAGCTTGCTCGAAGGGATTGAAGATCCGCTCGCGGTCCACGACCGGGATTCCCGGTCCACTGTCCTTTACATCGATGAGAAGCCGAGAGGCGAGCGTGTCGGCGTGCTCCACCCACGCACGCCACAACACGTGCCCCTGCTCGGTGAACTTGATGGCGTTGCCCAGTAGGTTGATGAGGATCTGACGCAGTTTCTTTTCGTCGGTCACCACCGCTTCTGGCACCCCGTCGTCCACCTCGACCTCAAAGCGCAGCTTCTTGGCTTCGGTGCGCAGGCGGAACATGCCGGTCAAGTCAGCTGCCAGAACACGTAGGTCAAAGCTGGAGGGCTGCGCGGCCACTCGCCCGGCCTCGATCTTGGACATCTCGAGTACGTCGTCAATGAGTGCCTGCAGATGTTCACTGCTGCGCCCTATGGTCTCCAGATACTGGCGGTGGCCCGCGCTCAGAGAGGAATCGCGCAGCAGGAGCTGGGTAAAACCTAAGATGGCGTTCATCGGGGTACGGATTTCGTGGGAAATGCTGGCGAGAAACGCGCTCTTCGCCCGGTCAGCTCGCTGGATGCCGTCGATGAGATCGCGTTCGCGCGAGACATCGCGGAACACCGTGACCACCCCCTGAAACTCGTTCTTGTCGTCGAAAAGCGGTGCCGCGCTGATGCTGACCGTCAGGTGCCGTCCGTCGCGGTGATAGGCGGACACCTCCCGCGCGCTGAGCGGCAAACGAGCGCGCCGGATCTCCTCGAAGGGATACCCCTCGCCAAAGCAGAGCATCTTGCCTTCCGGGTCGAAGGGACGTCCCAGCTCACTGCACAGGCGGCCAACCGCCTCCTCTGCGCCATAGCCGGTGATGGCCTCGGCCCCTCGGTTCCAGGACACGATGCGGTTGTCGGTATCGACGGTAAACACGCCGTCGGTGATGCTGCGGACCACGTTCTCCGCATACTGTTTCTGCAGGGCGATCTCGCCTGCCAGCTTCTCCGCGCGCCGCTGAATGTCCTGGTGGATGAGCGCGTTGTCGATGCTGACCGCAGCAGCCCCGCAGATGGCCTGAAGAAACGCGACTTCAGCGGGAGAGAAATCCCGGTGCTTGGTGGTGACCAGGGAGAGGACGCCGATCACCTTGCCCCGGGAAACCAAGGGGAACCCCGCGTAGCCCAGGGCGTTCTGCCCAGTGGTGCTCCACCCAGAATCGCCATCCTGAGGCGCGACGAACTGGGAAGACTTGCGCACGTCTGAGATGACCAGGGGCTTGAGATCACTGAGCACCCGCCCCGCTGCGCCCTCGCCCCGGCACAGACGAAGGTTGGCGGGTATGGAGCCATCGGGACCAATCACCGCCGCGGTCTCGAGCAGGTCGGTTTCGCGATCGAGCAGCATGATGCTGGTCCGGTCGACCCGCGACATCTTGCGCACGCTGTGCAGGACGCTGTCGAGGATCTGGCGAGGATCGAGAGTGGATGTCGTGGCGGTGACGATCTCATTGAGCGCGGCCAGTTCCTGTTGGTGTTGGGCCTGGTCGCGCTCCGCGATCCGGCGCCGGGTAATGTCGTGCAAGACGCAGATGCCCTGCACGAACTGACTCTTGTCGTCGCGAATGGCTGATGCGACCAGGTTGATCCAGGCGACGGCGCCGTCTTTGCACAAAAAACGCGCCTCAACCTGAACCCACTCTCGCCCGCCCGAGGCCAGCTCCGCGTGCGCAGCCGCCAAGCGCTCGCGGTCTTCAGGGTGGGCGAACTCGCTGAAAGGAGCCTGCCCGATCTCCTCTTCGCCGTAGCCCAGCATCTCCCGCAATGTACCGTTGCAACGGAGCGGTCGTCCGTCGGCGTCCACCAGCATGATGCCCACGGGCGCGCGGTCGAAGATGGCGCGAAACTCTGCCTCGCTACGCTGCAGGGCAAGCTGGGCGTGCCGTTGGGGTGTGATGTCGCGACGGGTGCCCCAGATGCAAACCACCCAGTTCTCTTCGATGATTCCCACCAGGCTGTTCAGCGCCCAGGTTTCTTGTCCCTCGGGTCCGCTCCCCGACGTCGCCAGGTCGGCAACCCGGAATCCGCTACGAACAAAGCAACGCAGAAACTCTAGCTGCTCCGTCTCTGCCCCTTGCATCAGCTCAGACAAGCGCCGGCCCAACACATCCGGTGCCCGGCTGTAGCCATGCTGCCGGGCAAACTCGTCGTTGCACTCGCCCACGCGTGCGCGCTCGAACAGAGCAGCCACCAGCGCGTCCTCGGGCAAATCGGCGGGCACGGGCGGCAGCAGGTCGTAGCGCCACACCCCCTCCCCGCTCATCTGTACGAAGCGACGGTAGCGTTCCTCGCCCGCCCGGCGCGCCGCCTCTGCGCGTTCCTGCTCGGTCAAGTCGACGGTGATGATAAGCAGGCGATCCCCCACGCGCGCGGCGTGAAACTCCACATGGCGAAGCGAGCCGTCCTGGCAGGTGATCACGGCGTCCATGGGACGCATGGGGGTTCCCTTGTGGGCAGCGTCGGACAAGCGCGCCATCCAGTCGGCATGGACGCGTTCCCGGTAGTCCACTTGGGGATAGGCCAGACGCCACCAATCGTCCACCGTGGCCGGTTCGCCCGAACGGTAGCCGAACAAGTTGAGAAACTGGCGGTTGGCATAGATGGGCAAGCCCCGCTCATCGAACACAACCGCCGCGAAGGGCGAGATCTCCAGCAGGTTGTGAAAGTCCTCAAGGACGCGAAGCGGATCAGCCAAGGCGGCACCCTCCCCCGCCGAGCGGCGCGAGCAAGCTAGTCCTCAACCTGTTGCGTGCGGTCTTCGCCGCATTGCCAGGAGGGACCTGTCGATCCGAACCCGGGGTGGCTCGGCTGGGTGTGACAGGCTGCACCACGGTCGCCAGGACGCATGTCACGTCGGCCATTGTGCTCGGCAGAACCGCGCTGTGTCTGTAGCCGGAGCGCGTTCCCCCACGCGAGCCCGCGGAAGGGGAAATGATGAGTACTCTTCCGGTCCACATTGTCGCAGATCCGCACGCACGCGCCGACAACGCCTACCCGGCAGTTTGGAAGAAGGACCTGCCAATTTTCACCCTTCCGGCTTAAGCAAAGGGTACGATCTGACGATATCTATTCCTATAACTGCCGGCATATCTTTGCGTATGCCGGACCCAACCGCGGGGGCAAGCAGCCGGAAACCGTCGCATGGAAACCGTCCTTCACACTGACCCGCAGGAACAACTGTGCAGCCTGTATCGGGCGCTACTCAACCGGCAGGAGAATCTGGACGAGTTCCGCCAACTGCTGTCGCAGTATCCACCTGTTGATGACGACGACACGGAGCCACTCAGCGCGAGCGAGGTGCGCGAGCGACTCAACCAGCGCATCCGACAGTGGACGGGACGGCCCTTCGGCGGCTTCACTGCGGCCCAGATGCACATGTGGCGGGCCATCGTGGTCGAGAGGCGTCTGGCGCTTTCGCCGTGGAACGAATCAAGGAACTAGGGGGTGTCCCTAATTGAGGGCGGCCATTGGGGCAGGCGGC
>PMBS01000108.1 GCA_003153015.1 Myxococcales bacterium | reverse complement strand
CGAAAGGAAGACAAAATCATGAGCACCAGCACCCTGATTGTATTGATCGTCGTAGGGGTCCTACTCTTTGGCGGTGGCGGCGGCTACTACTGGCACAGTCGACGCTAGTGCGTCGCCAGGTTTGGCCCGAGTCGCGTGGGCAATTCGCACAATTTCTCGAGCGATATCCTCGGGCGAAAGGGCAAGATCTACGCACCCGCTCGCGATTGCGCTCTCAGGCATCTCGTGCAAATCACGCTGTGCCGGAATGATGAACATGTGGTTGGGCCGAATCCGCAGACTATCCGTGATCAGTTCGACCGGCATCTTCGTGTAGCGCGGGAGAATCTCGTGCAGCAGAGTCCCCACGGTTCTCAGGTGGTTCACGATGACGATAGCAACCCCCATATCGGCCGGCAGATGCCGTGGTAGTCGGGTATAGGCGTCGAGGCCACCGGCCGAACCACCCACGCAAACGACAGGAAAGTCTTCTCTGGATGACCTGCAGGGCAAAACCCTGTGGGGCAGCGTGCTTTTCGAGGATTCCCGCTATGTCGATCGTTTCGCCTTTGCCGGCAAACTGCAGGCCGGGCAATGGTTCGACGTGCGCCCTACGCCCAGGCCTCTGTCGGCGGTGCGCAAGCTGGACAGCGACGCTGCCGACGCCGTGCTGCTCAACCGGGCGCAACTCGACGCCCTCAAGCGGATGCCGCTCTACCAGAAGCTGGAGGTAATCCACACTTCCGAGCCAGTCTGCACCTTGGGCCTGATGGCCGTGCCCACACCGCGCACCAAGGCGGTGCAGGAGAAGATTGTAAAATCGGTGCTCGAACTGTGCGCAACGGCCCAAGGCAAGAGCGTTTGCCAGGGGGTGGGCATCGTAGGCTTCGACCCGGTCAGAGCGGACGTGCTGGATGCGGCAGTCAAGAAGTACGACAAGGCTCGCTAGCGCTCTCGTCCTGTTGCTGGGCTGCGCTTCGGGGCCGCGCCCGGCGCTGCCGCAGGTCGTGCTCAGCGCAGACGAGGTGCGAACCCTGGTGGCTAGCGCCGATGCGCGCTGCCGGCCGCTGGCTGCGCGGGGCGAGCGCGACGCCGGCCACGCCGACGCAATCCGCGCGCAACAGTCGGCACCCCACGACCGCAGCGCTGGCCTGGCCTTGGCACGTTGTGCACACCTGCGCGCCGATCCCGAAACCGACGAAGCCCGCGTGCTGGCCATCGCCGAGCAGGGCGCCGAGGCGGCGCGCCTGGCGTCGAGTGGTCCCGATGATGCCGAGGCAGCATATCTGCAGGCGCTCAACCTGGGCCTTTACGTGCGGGCCAAGGGGCTGGTCGCCGTCGGCCGCCTGTCCGAGCTGGTGGCGTTGCTCAAGACTGCCGGTGCCAGACCGGACCTCGACCAGGGCGGGCCGCTGCGCGTGCTCGGGTTGCTCTACCTCAGGGCGCCGGCCTGGCCGGTGGGCCCCGGCGATCTCGATGCCGGGTTGGATCTGCTCAAGCAGGCCGCGGGCAAGTACCCGGAGCATCCGCTCAACCGTCTCTTCTACGCGCAGGCCCTGATCGAGGCCGACGACCCGGCGGGCGCGCGCCGCGAGCTGGATCAGGCGCGTGCCCTGAGCATGGCCGAACGCTACGGGGAGTGGGCGGCGCGCTGGAGAAGCGAAGCCGACGAGCTAGCGGCCAAGCTGCACTAGTGATTCAGTAGAGCGCATCACCGCGCTGGCGCATGGTGCGAGCCGCACCGGAGCGGCCGAGTCGCTCCAGGAACTCGGCATAGAGGAAGAAGCCCTCGCGCCAGGGTCGCTGGGCCCCGACGCACAGATCAAAGTGGCGTCTCGCAGCTTCGATGTCGTGCCTACGCACGCTGAGCAGGGCCAGGGCGCAGTGGTCCTTGGCCGAAGTGGGTTGCGCGAGGAAGATCATCCCGCCGACGAGGCAGGCAGTCGCCAGCGACATGGCCACGGTTTTCAGGCCTACGCTGCGATCGAGCAGCCTGGCTGCAACCACCACGTAGAACACAAGCAGAGGCAGCACCTTGCTCGCGTGGTACAGGGCGCTGGTGGCTCCCGTCCAGTAGAACTGAACCTCCGTGTAGCCTGGCCCGAGGCTGACGTCGAACAGGAAGAACAGGGTGGGGGCCGCGAGAATCGCCCAGAGCAAGGTCACCACCCGACGATCGTTACGCAGGTACTCCACGGCCAGGACCGGCAGAAGCATCACCAGGTGGTGCTCCCAGATGAACTTGAAGGCGAGGAAGTAGGTACACATCCACAGCGAGACGAGGTCGACGGAGTCCGCGCGGCGGGCCCTCAGATGGACAAGGCAGGTGACGACCAGGACGGCCCCGGTCCAGCCGATTTGAGCCGCGGTGACCGCCTGCGCGCGGTAGGTGAACAGGAAGACCAGATCTTCGATCAACGGGTAGGTGCCCAGGTTGCCGCCCTGGTAGAAGTACGCCGTGGCGGGTCCAAAGGCATAGCGGAGGAAGTAGAGCAGGTCGGCAGGGAAGAAGGCGAAGTAAGGAAGAAAGAGCAGGATGGAGAGGGCACTTGCGCCAAGCAGCCAACGCACGTGCCGCGGCTTCAGCATGGCCGGGACGAGCAGGAGAGTCATGAGCTTCACGTTGAAGCTGAAGGCTAGCCCGAGCGAATCCTTCAGGCGTGGCCCTCGGGCTAGAGCGATGAGGATCGACGCGATCAGTAGCGCCATCAGACAGTTGGTCTGTCCGTGGTAGAGGTCGAGGTAGAAAGGCGTGAAGATCAGGCTCAGACACAGCACGACCGGGTAGTGAGTGGGGCCGACGAGCCGCCGGAGAAGCGCCTGCAGCGCCGCGAACAGCCCGCCGACACAGGCGACCCAGACGGCATAGGCCGCCCGGGGAGAAAACACCTGGGCCGCTATCCCGAGGGTGGCGGGGAGCAGCGGAGGGTACTTGTTAAACGGTCCATACGGCACGCTGTCCATGACGGTGTACTGGTAGATGGTCCGCCCTCGCAGAAGCTCGGCGCCGGCCTGGTAGAACTGGAAGAAGTCGCCCCCCTTGCCGATCCGGTGCATGCTGTCGTTGAACAGCGGGTCGAGGAGTCCGGTTGGCAGCGAGAGCCAGAAGAGCAGATGCACGCCGATGGCCAGGGGCAGAACAACACGCAGGGATCTCCACGCGCCATGTCCGTCCTCCCGGAGTGGCATGCCGGCTTTCATGACCGCGCCTGGGACGAACCAGCCCGGTTTTCTCCGTGCCGCGTCTCATCTCCATGCGTCAGATGACTCGTGTTGGGCCAAGCCGCTGGCGCGGCAGCCTGGGCCGTGCGACTTGGCAAGCAGGGGCGCGGGGCGGGTCCCTTCATCCTGACCTGACATCGTCGCGCGGAATCTCGGTCGCGTCCATGGGCCTGTCGCGGAACGGACTCGTGCTGGCTTTCGCATCCATGTTGGCTGTGGGCTGAATTATCGTAAGCACCAGGCGCCGGATTTCGGGCTAGAAGAGCTCGCGATGATTGCTGGCTGCCTCACCAGAGCCGCCGTGCTCGCGCTCGCCCTCGCCGCCGTCCTGTCCGTCGAGAGGTCAGCCCATGCGCAGATACTCCCGCCCGGCCCCAAGCTTCCGTGGCTGGCTCTCGACGTGGAGGGCGGCGTCGCCAGCCTCCCCCGCACCGCCCACTGGACTTTCCTCGGACGCGTGGGCGCCGGCCTGAGCCTGATCGATCGGTACTACGTCCGCAGCTTCACCCTCCAGGCGATGACGCTCGGTCGAGGCAGGCAGGCGATCGGCTTGGGGGCGGAGATAAACGCCATCGAATCGGGGCTGGGCGCCTCCGCCGCAGCGATGATTTCGCTAGACGGCAAATTCGGCGCGGCCGCCGGTTGCAGCTTCAGCGTCCTTCACCTGGAGGCACAGGTCCACGCAACAGATCCCGTCACCGTTGTGGTGGCGCTGACCATCCGAGCCCCACTCGGGCTCATTGGATACGCACTCTGGGGACCGAAGGACCGCTAGGCCCCTAGTTGGGCGGCTCGTTCGCGGGCGCAGGAGCCGCAGCGAATGCGAGCTGAACGTGGGCCACGGTATCTCCGGGCAGCGTAACAGGGACGAGCTGGCGCTGGGCCGCCTGAGCCAGGCACTTGGCGAGCCCGGACGTACCTGCCGGATCCGCCTTGCTGACAGCCCCATTTGGGGACAGGCCGAGCGTCAACTTGACCAACTGATCCTTGCCGGCGTCGGTCTGGGCACATGCTTGAGCCCAGGTTCGCGTAGCCTGAGCGAGCGCGGGCAGCAATATCTCCTCGCGTCCCCCCGGCTCCGTTACCACCTTGCCCCCCTGCAGCCGCTCGCCCGGCAAGTCCAGCTTCCATCCCACGCCGGCGGCGTGGCTCGTGCGGCCCGAAGGCCTGCACGCACTCACGGCAAGAAACAGAACTAGGCTAGGAAGTAGCGCTCTCGTCATGAGGGAGGGAGAAACAGTAGGGGCCACAAAACACCGTGGCCCCAACCGGTTCTCTCTGCTCGAACTATGGGCCCTCGACCTCAGTGCAGTTCATGCTGGTGCCCGCCGGCTTGCAGGCATACATCTTCCGGAGGGCTCCCATCAGAAGACCGTCGCTACGGGCGACGTAGACGGTTCCATCCGCCGTCGTCGTCATAGCGGAGACGGCGCAGCCAAAGGCCCCACCCAGCGTCATCGCAACCAGACCAAGAGCACACAGCGTCTTCGCAAGTTTCATGTTCTCTCCTTTCCTGTTTTCACGAATTGTCCACAAGGGACGCCTCTGACTTCAAAGGCGCATCAGGCTACGACAAAATGAAGCGCCTGTGAAGAAAAATGCTGCATCGCCTGCGGAGAGCGCCGTATCGTCTAGGGAAGGAGATGTCCAGCGCAAAGCGAAGCGCCGCACAGATGTTGACCTCTCGAAGCGCCGCAGTAGCACCGCACCGATGTTGACCTCCGTAGCGCCCGCCGTAGCGCCGGATCTGCGCAGTGACAGGCCACTCATCATGGCGGCGCGTGCATTTCTCGACGTACAGCGGACGTGAGCGCAGCTACCTTTGCGCGTCGAGGATAGCGGTCGGCCCTGGCGAGGCGCCGCGCAAGAAGCGGAAACCCGAGTCTCCCGCCATCCCTACTGGGTCATCGGCTGGTCATTGGCGTCGCAGGTGTAGAAATTGGTGAACTGCGAATCAACCTTCTTCTGGCCCTCGTTGCCGCCCACCTTTTCCACCCATGCGCAGGCTGGCTTGCAACAGTCTTGCATCGTGGTGGTGTGGTATCCGCTGAGAAATCCGGCAGCCTTGGCCTGATCCACTGTGGTCACCTTGGCGTCGATCTTGGCCAGCCCGGTTTCGGCGGCCAGCTTGCACCCGGTGACCCGCGTCAGGTTCTCCGGGCACTCCACCCGCTTGGCATAGACCGCCCAGTTCTGATGGTAGAGCGTGCCCACCTGGTTGCTCTCGATGCAGGAGTTGATAGTAGTCGTGGCGAGGTCGGGCGACTTGCTGGATTTCACTTGATTGCACAGACCCGCGATCTTGTTCTGGCAGGCGGCAGAGCTGATGGCGTCGGCGGTGGTGATCTTCTGGTCGCCCGAGCGGCACTCGTCGTATGTGCGGAACTTGACCCCGCCATTGCCGGGCTGACCATCGGCCGGATAGGCGTCGTAGAGCGCATATCCTGCTGAACTCTTGATGGTTCCGTCCATGCAGGCATTGAAGGCGCCGAACCCGCCGGCGCCCATGTAGATATCGAAGCTGTCGGTGGTCGCACCAAGGTTGAAGGTCTGAACAATGAGCGGCTTGGGCGCAGGGGCTTGATTGCTTTGGCTGCCTCCTTCGTTGAAGGGTTGATCGAAGATCAATTGGTAGCACTCACAGCAAGGCTGATAGCCCGTCATGCCCTGGTCGATGCCGCCGGTATTGGTGTCGTGTCCGACCGCCGCATAGAGGAATGGCGGTGCGCTCGCGTCCCAGCCATTTTGCGCACCATCGTCCCTCGCTGCCTGCAACATGGCCGGGCTCAACAGCATGTAGCGCGAGCAAGCAAACCCCACCTTGCCATCCTTGCTCGGTGCATTCTCGCAGGCGTTGCGCGGCTGGCACACGCCACCACACGGGGTCGTCGCATCTCCTGACTTGCAGTTCGGATAGAAGTACTGGTTCTGACACTGATTCGGCGGATTGGTCCTGTAGTCAACCGGGCACGCCGGACATGTTCCGCCACAGTCAATTCCGGTTTCGCCAGGGTCTTGTACGCCATTGGCGCAAGGTGCAGCCGTGCTCACAGTGCCGGACGAGCCGCCTAGGCTCGTGGTCACACCGCCTGCGCTGGTCGAGCCCCCTTTGGCCGCCGACGTTCCACCAACGCTTGAACTTGTACTAGCGGTATTGCCGCCACCGCTCGTCGAGGCTCCCCCGGAGCTGCTGATGGTAATACCGCCGTTGCTCAGCGCGGTTCCACCGCTGTTGCTCGCGGTGCTGCCGCCGTTGCTTGTCGTGGTTCCACCGCTGTTGCCCGCGGTGCTGCCGCCGTTGCTCGTCATGGTTCCGCCGGTGTTGCCGCTGCCGCCGTTGCTCGGCGTGGTTCCACCAGTGTTGCCGCTGCCGCCGTTGCTCGTCGTGCCCCCCCCGCTGCCAGCCGTGCTGTACCCGCCACTTGACGCAGCCCCTGCACCGCCGACCGGCGTCGTCGATCTGCCCCCAGACGACGAATTGCCTCCTGCTCCCGAGTCGGCTACGGTTCGCTGGCAAGAGCAGCCCCACACAGCGACCGCGCACAAGACTAGTTTGGACAAAGCCATGATTCGCATGTTTCATCTACTTTATCCCAGGCCGAGCGTCTACGTCGATCAGGTCGGCGAAAATCGCTGGCGACGCGAATAGCGCGACGTGCATAGCCCGCGACGCAATTCGGGCGGCGTCAAGTCGCACGCCGGTCGCCGAGATGACGGACTGGCCTTCCGCGATCGCCGACGCCGCGGCTGCCTTCTACGAATTTTCGACTAGAATGGCGGCAGGAGACCCGTCCATGACCGTCATCGACACGCAAGCCTGGAAGAAGCTGCAACAGCACCAGCAAGCCCTGGCCAAGATAACCATGCGCGAGCTGTTCGCCGAGGACAAAGGGCGCTTCGAACGCTTCTCGCTGCGCTTCGGGGATCTGCTGCTCGACTACTCAAAGAACCGCATCACCAGCGAAACCATGGCGTTGCTGTGCGAGCTGGCCCGCGCTGCGGGCGTGGAATCGATGCGCGACAAGATGTTCGCGGGCGAGCCCATCAACTTGACCGAGGGCCGAGCGGTCTTGCACGTGGCTCTGCGCAACCTGTCGGCGCGGCCCATTTTGGTGGGCGGCCAGGACGTCATGCCCGAGGTGCGTGCGGCCTTGGGCCACATGCGCGGTTTCAGCGAGTCGGTGCGCAGCGGCGCCTGGACCGGCTACTCGGGCAGGCCCATCCGCGCGGTGGTCAACATCGGCATCGGCGGTTCCGATCTCGGCCCGGTCATGGTTTGCGAGGCGCTGCGTCCCTACCGGCGCGACGATCTCGATCTTCACTTCGTGTCTAACGTGGATGGCTCGCATGTGGCCGAGGCGCTCAAGCGGGTGGACCCCGAAACCACGCTCTTTCTGGTGGCATCCAAGACCTTCACCACCCAGGAAACCATGGCCAACGCGCACAGCGCGCGCGCCTGGTTCCTGCAACACGCGAAAGACGAGCGCCACATCGCCAAGCACTTTGTCGCGCTGTCGACCAATGCCAAGGAGGTCACCAAGTTCGGCATCGCCCCGGAGAACATGTTCGTGTTCTGGGATTGGGTTGGCGGCCGCTACTCGCTCTGGTCGTCCATCGGATTGTCCATTGCGCTCGGCATCGGTTTTGACAACTTCCGCGCTTTGCTGGAAGGCGCGCATGAGATGGACGAGCACTTCCGCACCGCGCCGCTGGAGCAGAGCCTGCCCGTCACCTTGGCTTTGCTCGGTGTCTGGTACAACAACTTCTTCGGCGCCGAGTCCCACGCCATCCTGCCCTACGACCAATACCTGTCGCGCTTCCCGGCCTACTTCCAGCAAGGGGACATGGAGTCCAACGGCAAGCGGGTCACCCGCGACGGCCAGGTGGTGAACTACCAGACTGGCCCGGTGATCTGGGGCGAGCCTGGCACCAATGGGCAGCACGCATTCTACCAATTGCTGCATCAGGGGACCAAGCTGGTGCCCTGCGATTTCCTTGCCTCGGTGGAAACCCATAACCCGATCGGCGAGCACCACAGCATGCTGCTGGCGAACTTCCTGGCGCAGACCGAGGCGCTAATGCAAGGCCGCAACGAGGCCGAGGCGCGCGCCGAGCTGGAGGTCGCGGGCAGCAAGGGCGAGGCCCTGGCCGCGCTCTTGCCTCACAAGGTTTTTCCCGGCAACCGGCCCACCAACTCGATCCTGTACCAGAAGCTCGATCCGCGCACGTTGGGCAAGCTGATCGCGCTCTACGAACACAAGATCTTCGTCCAAGGGGTCATCTGGAACGTGAATTCCTACGACCAGTGGGGCGTCGAGCTGGGCAAGAAGCTGGCCAACGCCATCCTGCCCGAGTTGCGCGCGCCCGGCGCCGCGTCCGCGCACGACTCGTCGACCAATGGCCTGATCAACGAGATCAAGCGAAGGCGTTCACCACAATAATCGAGTCAGCCGATGAGCGCTCTCACCCTGGCGCGTGCGCAGTTCGCCCTGACCGTGATGGTGCACTACCTGTACCCGGTGCTCACCATGGGGCTGGCGGTGATGCTGGTCATTGTGGCCAGCCTGCGCCTGCGCCGGCCCGACGAAGTCTATGACCGCATGTTGCGCTTCTGGAGCCACATTTTCGGCGTGGTCTTTACCGGCGGCGTGGCCACCGGCGTGGTCATGGAATTCGAGTTCGGCACCAACTGGTCGAGCTATTCGCGCTTCGTTGGTGACATCTTTGGCGCGCCCCTGGCTGCTGAGGCGCTGATTGCGTTCTTTCTCGAGTCCTCGTTCCTCAGCATTTTGCTCTTCGGCGGCAAGCGGGTGTCGCGGCGCACGCACTGGGTTGCCACCCTCATGGTCGCCCTGGGTGCGACTTTGTCTGCCTTCTGGATCGTGGCAGCCAATTCTTGGCAACAGACGCCCGCGGGTTTTCACATTGTGCACGGCCGCGCGGAACTGACCGACTTTGCCGCCGCGGTGTTCAACCCGTCGACGCCCTTGCGCTTCTTGCACGCGGTTCTGGGCTCGTGGATCACGGCCGCTGTGTTCGTCGGCTCGCTCAGCGCGTACTACCTTCTGCGCGGCCGGCACCAGGAATTTGCCCGGCGCTCGCTACGGCTGGCCCTCGCGTTTGGCTTGGTCGCGCTGGCGGCCGAGGTCGTGGTGGGCGATGCCCACACCCGCCAGGTCGCCCGCACTCAGCCCGAGAAGTTCGCGGCCATCGAAGTGCTCCACCATACGCAAGCAGGCGCACCCTTGGCCGTGGTGGGCCAGCCTCTGCCCGAGGTGCTATTGCCCAAGCTGCTTTCCTTCATGACCTACTTCGACTTTGACGCCCGGGTCATCGGGCTGGATGCTTTTGCGCCCGAAGATCGGCCGCCGGTGACTGCGACCGCGATGTCATTTCACGCCATGTTGTGGTTGGGCCTTGGTCTGGGCGTGGTGCTGGCGCTCGGGGTGTTTCTCTGGTGGCGCGGCCGCTTGTTCGTGTCGCGACGGTACCTGAAGGTCCTCTGCTATTGCCTGCCGATTCCTTTCGTGGTGAACGAGGTCGGCTGGGTCACTGCTGAAGTCGGCCGGCAGCCGTGGAGCGTGTATCGCTTGCTGCGCACCGAGGACGCCCTGTCTCGCACGGTGCCGGCGGCGCATGTGGCCATCTCGCTGCTGATGTTCGTGGTCATCTACATCGGGCTTCTCGGCCTTACCTTCCATCTGGTACGCAAGAAGGTGCTGCAGGGGCCGGGTGAGGGCGTAGAGCAGGTGCCGTCATGATGCTGGACCTGATCTGGTTCGTATTGGTGGCGGTGCTGGTGGCCGGCTACGCGATTCTCGACGGCTTTGACCTGGGGGTCGGTTTCCTGCATCTCTTGGTTCCGCGCTCAGAGGAGGAACGCCGCTTGTGCCTGGCCAGTGTGGCGCCGGTGTGGGACGGCAACGAGGTGTGGCTGCTGAGCGCGGGCGGTGCCTTGTTCGCCGCCTTTCCCCCGGTATACGCCACCGTGTTCTCCGGCTTCTACCTGGCCATGATGCTGGTGCTGCTCGGGCTGATCGTGCGCGCGGTTTGCATCGAGGCACGCAACCGAGGCACGTCACCAGCCTGGCGCCGCTTCTTCGACCACGGTTTCGCCATGGGCAGTATGCTGGTTGCGCTGCTCTTGGGCGTGGCAGTGGGCAACCTGATGCGGGGGCTGCCTCTCAATGCACGCAGCGAATACGCGGGAACCTTCTGGGCCCTGCTCAATCCCTTTTCACTCTTCGTCGGGGCGACCACCCTGGCCATGTTCGCTATGCAGGGCGCTTGCTGGCTGGCCATGAAGACCGAGGGCGAGCTGGGCAAGCGCGCGGTCACCGCGGCCCTGTTCGCCTGGGCTGCGTTCGTGGCCTTGTACCTGGATGCGACACTGTGGGTGCCTTCGGATGCGCCCTGGTTGTTTCTGCGCGCGCGCCAGTCCTTCGCACCTTGGATTCCAGTTCCCCCGATGGCTCTGTGCCTGGTCAGCCTGCCGATTCTCCTGCGTCGCGAACGACTCCGCCTCGCTTTTCTCTGTTCGTCCGTCACCATCGCTGGCGTGGTCGCCATCTTGGCCATCGCGGCCTGTCCGATCTTTGTTCTTTGCACCAACGACGTGAGGCGCAGCCTGACCGCGTTCAACGCTGCCTCGTCGCCCCGCACTCTCGTGACCATGCTGATCATCGTTTCTTGCGCCTTGCCCTTTGTGCTGGGCTACACGGTGTTCGTCTACCGGGTCTGGCGGGGCAAGGTCAGGGCCGAGCCAGAAGAGTACTAACCGGCATCTCGTGGACCGCGGATCAAAGTTAGCTGTTTCACCACAGAGAACACAGAGGCCACAGAGCCGGACCGGAGGAGAAAGGGTTGGGTCTGTGGAAAAGCTAGCCACCAACGTATTGGAGCGCGCTCCGCGAGATCCTGGTTCCTCGGCCCGCGATTTGATGTAGGATATACAAGAGTTTCGACCGTCGTTCTGGTCGCGAGGAGGGCTACCATGGCTTGTCGTCACTTGCGGTTCTTGCCCATCGTTCGTCGGCAGTACCTGCGTTGGGGGCTGGTTTCCGTGCTGCCGTTGGCTCTTTGCGCCTGCAAGTCCACGCCGAACTGGCCGGCACCGCATGTTGGGCAAGAAACCGACTTCACTATCCTGGTAAGCCCAGAGCGTGAGATCGACATCTTGTTCATGATCGACAACTCCCCTTCGATGGACCCCAAGCAGGCTCGCCTGGCTGAGAACTTCCCAAAGATGATCCAGGTGTTGCAGCAACTTCCAGACGGAAGTGGCAGTACAAGCTTGCCTGACGTGCACATCGGCGTGATCAGCAGCGACATGGGGGCTGGGTCGGAGGAAATCGGGGAGAGCTGCAAGAGGGTCCTGGGCGAACGGGGTATCTTGTATGGGAACGATCCCAACAATTCGCTCAACTCAGTCGCGCCTACTGCTGATCCAATGCAGGGAGGTCACCCGGACACCAATGGCTGTGGCCTGCACTCGGGCCAACGCTGGATCTCAGATATCGCGAATCCGAACGGGGCTGGGCGGATAAAGAACTACGACGGCAACATCCAGGATGTCTTCGCTTGCCTGGCCAAGGCCGTGGGAACCTATGGCTGCGGGTACGAGCATCAGCTGCAATCGGTTCGCGTGGCACTCACTGCTGACTATCCTGCCAATCCCAAGGATACCCCTAATCAGATCAACCCAGAGAACATCGGCTTTGTACGGCCAAAGGGCTACCTGGCGATTGTTCTCGTCACCGACGAGGATGACTGCTCTGCTGATCCCGACGACAGTATCAACGACTCGATGTTCTTGCAGAGCCAGAATCCCCTAACCGAAACCGCCAGCCTGAAATGCGCGGCGCGCGGCCATGTGTGCAACGGCCAGCCGATTCCTGGCTACGAGGACCCATCGATAGGCTTTCAGCCGCCCAACCCCCTCCCGGCGCCCAACGTTGGCTTCACAACCGCTTTTGCCAACTGCGCACCCAAAGACCAGCCCAACCCCGCCAAGCCGGACCACCACTATCTTCCGCTCATCAGAGTGCAGGACATGATCGACAGCGTCAACGGGGTGAGCGCTTGGGTCGTCGACGCAAGCGGCAATTATGTCTACGATGCAAATGGCAATCACGTCTCTGTCCAGAAAACCGCCGCCAAGATTCTCGTGTCAGGCCTCATCGGCTGGCCCCCGGACCCGAACACCGCTTTGCCCGGTGTTCTAACCAGCGATCAGTACCAGATCGGCATAGATACCACCGCGCTTCCCCACCCCCAGGACACCCTCTGGGACTACATGCCCATTTGCAGTATTCCTTCGATCCATGCCGTAAGCGACAATAACATTTACAAGGCATATGGCGGACTTCGCCTGAAGAAGTTCCTCGATGCCTTCCAGAAGACCGATGTGAATGGTCCTGTTCAGAACACCTTCAGCCTGTGCAATGCAGACTTCACGGACGCGATGACTCAGATCGCCAATGCGATCGCTCAGGTGTTGAAGCCTGGTTGCGTCCAATACCCGTTGGTCGACGGCGACCCCAGTACGCCCGGCGTCCAGCCCGAATGCCAGGTTATTGACAAGATAGCGTGCGGCACGCCGGGCAACCCACCCAACTGCCTTGCCAGTGGGTACGAGGAGTATTCCCGGCCTGAGTGCATAGATCCCACTACGGGACTCCCTCTCGACCCGACAAGTCCGCCACGCGACAATGTGCCGGACAGCGCTCGGCCTTGCTGGTACCTCTACTACGACGCCAGCGTGGCAGGTTGCCCGGACACATACAACAACCAGAGAATCACCGTGTTGCGCCCGTCAGGACAGACAGCGCCTCCGGGCACGCTGCTGGCGATGAAGTGTTTCACCTGCCCCGCGACGGACGCAACCTGCTCCACCGAATAGCGGGGTAGGGCCGCGGCCGTGGGCCAGAGGGGCAGGCCCCGCTCGCCGTCATCCGTTGATCCTTACCATCATCTCTCCGGTGATCTCAGTCAAGGTCTTGCCGCACACCTTGGCGTTTTGACCCGATAGCGTCGCCCCGGCGGAGGCCAGCTCAAGGCTGGACTTGGCGCCGGTAGCGGTCAGTGTCTTCTTGCCTTCGATGGTCACTGTACCGTCCTCTTTGAGACTGAGACTTGCCTTGTTGCAAACGAGCTTGATCTCCTTGGCCGCCGTGATGGTGACTACACCATCCTTAAGATCCACGCTGCACGTCCCGTCCTTGGTCGAAGTAACGCTGTAGTGCTCGTTGGCGACCGTAGTGTATTCGCCCTCGACCGTAACCTGCTTCTTCGCCGCTTCCCCGTCCGCCGCCACGGTGAGGGTATCGCTGCCGTCCACAGCTTCTGTCCGGCCCCCGTGATACGTCCCGCTGTGTGCACCGGTGATCTTGTCGCTGTTGGCACCTTTGACCGTCATCTCGCGGTCGGCACTATAGGTTTGCGTTTCGGTCTTGCTCACCTCGATGGTCTCTTTCCCGTGCACGGTCACCTTGCGATCGGCTTGCACGATCAGGCTCTGGTCGTGCTTGACTAAAGCCGACATATTCCTTTCAGCCTGGATATGCAGCTCCTCGTGGCCCTTGTTGTCTTCAAAGCGGATCTCATTGAAGTTCGCTTCTGTGCCCTTCTTACTGCTGTGGGTCTTGATCCCACTTTGGGTTTTGTGCTCCGGAAGCGCATAGGGCGGCATGTTGTCCGCGTTGTAGATACTGCCGGTGACCAGCGGTCGATCTGGATCGCCTTCCAAGAACTCCACCACCACCTCGTTGCCCACGCGCGGAATGTGAATCGCGCCCCAGCGGTTCCCCGCCCAGGGGTGCGCCACCCGCACCCAACATGAGCTGTTCTCGTCGAAAACTCCCTCGCGATCCCAGTGGAACTGCGCTTTGATCCGCCCGTACTTGTCGGTCCAGATCTCCTCGTCGGCTGGCCCCACCACCCGCGCCGTCTGCGGCCCCCGCACCACGGGCTTCTCCAGCCGCGGCGATCGAAACTGGGTCTGGCTGTCGATTGCGGTCACCGCGATCGCACAGGGCTGCGCGACCGGGCGGCTTCCCGAACTGAAAAGCGGGTTGCGCAGGGTAATCTCGGTCATGGTCACCAGGAACTGCCGGTTCGCATACGCCTCGCAGTTGGCAATGGAAAACAGGAACCCGGTCGTCAGCCAGCGTGCGGTCCCCTGGCCCTGATAGCGCTCGACCTTGCAGCGATTCTCCTCTAGCCGCATCTGGGCGAGCCGTTCGCCTTCTTCCCGGCTCTTGTCTGGCGCCGCGTCGCCTTGCGCGTCTTCCTGGTTCTCTTCCAGCACACACTTGGCTGGGTAGTCGTAGATCGCCAGTCCTGCGCACTTCGGCTCCGCTTCGACATGGCGATGCACGGTCAAGTCCGCACTCCGGCCATGCAACCGGAAATCGAAATCCGCAAGGGTGACCGTGTCTGGCCGGATTGCGAAATTGTCCTGCCAGGTTTGCAGGTAGTCCGGACAACTAGAATTGCTCGACGGGTGCCCCATCCACACAGCATCGAAACCTTCGTGCACCTCGTGCGAACTGAGAGAGTCCACCAGCACCAGGGTGTGTCCTTTCTCGCTGTGCTCGAAGTAGTAATAGATGCCTTCGTGGGCGAGGATTCGGCTTATGAATTCGAAGTCGGACTCCCGGTACTGGGTCACGCAGTCCCAGCGCCGGTACTTGCCGAGCAGGGACTCCCGAAATGAGCTGATCTTGTGCTGGCGCAGGATCTGCTTGACCACCTCGGGCACGGTCATGTTCTGAAAGATCCGGCAGTCCCGGTTCAGGGTCAGCAGCCATAGTTCGGGGCTGATAGTCGCGCTGTAGTGCGCGTACCCATCCCGCCACCCCAACCGCCAGGCCTTGGTGACAATGCCGCTGAAATAGTGGGTTTTGTCGATTGCCAGGGGCAAGCAAATGGTCAGGATTTGCCCCAACAGGGTCTGCGGTTTGAGGGTTCCATCTGGGTCAAGCACCTGCCGCAGGGCCTCGGGTTCGCTCAGGTTCACCAACTCGACCTGATACTCAAACAAACACCCCAGGGCTTCATGGCCTTGCACCTCGCACACGCCCAGCGTGTTGTCCTTCAAACCGGTAACTGTCACCGTCATCGCTGATGGCGAAATGTCGGGAGGAGTGCTCATGGTCGCTCTGTCGCAAGCCAGAAATTGCTGGCTAGTGGGCTGCTATGCCAGCGAGAATACATGCAAGACGTCGGCCAACGATGCGTCCCCTGCCGCCAACACCTGCCTCTGGGATGGCGAAAGCTTCTCCATCGCGTCCACGTGGGCGATAGGGGTGCGCAGAGGCCAGCGGTGCGAGCTCTTGTGGTCGGGATCCGCCAGGTACGCGAGCATCAGGCTGGGCGCTGGGCCGAGCGCGATCAGCAGCCGGCCGCTCTCTCGCGTCCACAAGAACGATGGCATCAGCGCGTCCAGCCGCCGTTGCACGAGTTCCAGCCAAAACGTCCGTAGCTCGTCGGTTGGGGCTGGGCAATCAAGAACCAGCACCCGAGCGGACGACTCCGGTTGTCGCGTTTTCGTTTGGGTACAGGCCGCGACGAGAGTGGTAAGGGCGTAGGCCGCTGCCTCGCACGGCCCACCCAAGGCCGCGCAAAGGTCAGCGCCGCTCGACCGCAGCAGGAGCCCGTCCAGCGTCTGGGCAGCCGGCCGAACATCGGACGCGAGGGTGTCGATCTCGGCCGCCAATTGACCGGTGGCCAGCTCGTGCGCAGCGGCAGCCAGTCGGGCGGCCGCCTCGAAGAAAGACGCTAGCCGCAAGGGAAGAAGCGAAAGATCCGCGCGCGGCGGCTGGTCCAATGCCGCAAGAACCACCACTGGGAAGGCACGTCCAAGGGCGTCTTCGCCAGGTGCGAAAACCCCAACGAACGGAAGAAGGCCTGCGGCCGGAGACAGCAGAAAACACGCCGGCTCCTCAGGCAACCGGGCGCGCTGCAGCCGCTCGACCCCTTCCTGAAACCAGCGGTCGAGACCAGCCTGCAGGAACGCGCCGGCGTTGACCCGCACGAAGTCGCACTCCGCGGGGATTTTCCCGTAGAGTCCCACTGCAGCCGGGACTGCACGCGCTACTTCCGACACGCGGTAGCCCCGGGGGTGATGCTGCGTGGAAGCGCAAAGCGCGCAAACAGGTCGCGCACCGAATCGGGCTTGAAGTCGATTTGCACCTTTCCCTGGCCGAGCGCAGGCGCGAACGAGAGCGAGAGCACATCCCCATTTCGGCTGGGGCTTCCGCCCTGGCCCAGCAGGTGAAAGAGGGTCCAGTCGCCGTCCTCGCGCGGGCCGAGGGATTCCACTTCGTCGGACTTGACAAAGAGATGCAGAAGCGCGCGCCGGGATGGCCATAGGATCTCATCCCAGCGCTCCACCGCATTGAGGCCCACGACCTTCTTGCTGCCGGTGTCGAGCACGATCTTTGAATACTGTGCCGACGGGCGAATGCGCACCTCAACCGGCATGCCCAGCCTTGCCGGCTCCTTGGCAAAAAGCCGGCTCGACAGGTCCTGAGCACGCGACCAGAACTTGAGAAAATCCTCCTTGTACCGGACCTGAGCCCCTTCTCTGACCCGGAAGATTGAGCCCGCGCGTTCGATGTCGGCCTGCAGCGCCTCGGTGAAGTACTGCCAGAGAATGCCGGTGGCCGGCTGGAAGAACTTCTCCACATCGGCCAGGCGCGCCTCGCCAATCGCCTTGCCCGTGGCAAAGGGGAACTTCCCTGCCAAGAGCTCGTCGAAAGCCACCACCACGGTTTCGCACCACTTGCGATTGGCCAACTCCGCGCTCGCTCCCACCACTGCCACCTCGGCCCCGCGCAAGGGAGGCATCAGAATGCGTTCCAGCAGGCCCTGTTCCCACCCCCGGTCGTTGTAGCGCGCGATCAAGCCCGACAAGCTGGTTCGTTGAGTCTTGAGCACGGACTGAAATGCCCTTGCCTCAGGCGTACCCTGCTCGCCCATGGCGGCCGCGAGTCCCACCAGGATCTGGTTGTATTGCTCGAAGCCGGTCGGTTTCACCGACCCGAAACGCAGCAATCCGTCGAACTCGCGCAACAACAGCTCCGCTTCTGGCTCCACGGGGGGGGCGGCGTTGACCATCGAGCGGAGGACATCTCTGGGCAGCGAGTCGCCCTTGAGATTCAGATACTCAGCCAGGTTGCGCCAGATGGTTTCGAAGGGCTTGTCATTCACGAGCTGCTTGCCCAGAGAGCGGGCCTGCTCCAAGGTGGCCGGCTCGCGCACGGCCAGGTTCAGCAGAAATGCCTTCCAGGCCGCTGCATATTGAGCGAAGTAGTCCGACTGGATTCGCGCAATGGCCCTGGCATCCTTGGCCTTGCGTTCCTTGCCGAGGATCCACGCATCCTCGTCGGCATTCTGGGCTTTCTCCATCTGCGCCAGACGCTGCTTGACCGCGTGATAGCCGGCGGGGGTGAAAGCGCCGCGCACCGCGATTGCCGGCTGCTTGTGTCTTTCTTCGACCTGGAAGAACATGACCGCACCGCCCAACACATCGACCAACCTCAGATCGCGCGGCATGGCCGGGTCGTTGATGATCTCGGCCAACGGATCGTCGCCCACCCCGATCAGCCTGGCCCGCGCCAGGCTCACAAACTTCGCATCCCGGTCAATCAGCTCGGCAGGATCCCGAGTTCCTGCCGCGTAGAAGCGCACCAGGCTCTCCACCACACGGGGAGCCCGCGAAGTTGCCACCGGCCCGCTCAAACTCTCCCAGCGCGCCGCCGCTCTCTGTCCTGCGCGCTTGCACGCCTCGGTCCAGCGCGCGGTGCGAGGAGTGGGCTCGTCGGGTTGCTTGGCCTCGGTGAGCAGCAGGTGCAGGACCAGGGCGTCCGTCAGCTCCGCGGGCGCGAGCCCAGAAGCCTTGGCCAAGTCCGCGCGCAGAATGGGACGCACGAGCAATCGTTCAACGGTCGCGCGCAAGCTTTGGTTGACCGCAGAACGGGGAAACAGCACCGAAGCCTCGCTGTCCTCCGCCATGGTCTTGGCCATGGCTTCGACGGATTCCAGGGTTTCAGCCGAGGGCAAGGCAGCTGTCTTCTGGCCCTGCCGGCCGGCCGACAGCTTGTCCACGAACCGGCGTGCCTCGTGGATGAAATCCCGACTGGTGCCGTACGACCGAATCGGCAGAAACAGGAATCCAGCCGCTCCCAGCAGCGCGCAGGCAGTGAGGGCCAACCGCTTGATTCGCTGTCGCAGCAAGACCCGGGTGCTGCGGATGGCGACGTCTTTGTCGGGGAAGACCACCTCGGTGAAGAGGTCGCGCAGAAAGTAGCTCTTGGGCTTGCTCACCGCCACGGCCGCGGCCCGCGCGGCAATGCCGAAGGCATCGGCCATCGACTTCATGATCCGGTCGATGGGCCGGCCCTCCTGGGTGCCGCTGGTGAAGTAGACCCCGCGCATGATGGGGGCGTCCTGGTAGACGTTTTCGGCAAAGACATCGGTCACCAGATCGCTCAAGGTCTGCTGCAGGGTTGCGAGCTGTTGCGGGAACTCGACAATCGAGAAGCGAGCCTCCACCCGCCGTTCGTCATGCACACGCTCCCCGGCCTTCTGCTCGATGACCTCGCACAATTCGTCGAAATGCCCGCTGGACATCTCGATCCGTTCGTCCACAGTGGCGGCAAGCGGCAGGGTGAAGCCCCAGACTTGGCCGCGCTCCTTGTCGCGCAGGTCGCCGAACATCTCGACGAATCCAGCGACCAGATCGCATTTGGTGACCAGCAGGTACACCGGCAGCAGCATGTCCAGTCGCCCCATCACCTCGTCGATGCGTTCGCGCAGGGACTTGGCCAGGGCCGCAATCTCGTCCGCCTCGCCCTGCAGATCGGTCACGCTCACCGCGACCAGGATGCCGTTCACCGGCTTTCCGGGCCGAGTCTGGCGAAGCAAATCGAGAAACGCGAGCCATTCTTCTCGGTCATCTTCCTGGGTGGTCCAGCGGCCAGCCGTATCCAAGATGATGGCATCGTTGCTCAGCCACCAGTCGCAATTGCGCGTCCCGCCCACGCCCCGCACCCGCCCGCCCTTGGCATGCGGGAACGGCAGGCCCGAACTTCGCAGCGCTGTGGTCTTGCCCGCCCCGGGCGGCCCGATGATCAGATACCAAGGCAGAGCGCCGAGGGCGTCACCACCCCTGTGCGCCAGGCGCGAGGACTTGAGGCTCTGCAGGGCCTTGCGAAATTCGGCCTGCATGACAGCGATCTCGGCCTGCTGATCGGGCCTAATGCCAGCCGCCGGACTGCCGATGCCGCCCTCCAGCGCGGCGGATGCGCGCCGAGCCTTCCGCATGCGGACCAGATCGAATACCACCAGTCCGAGCACCACCGCGCCGGTCACGCCGACCGCCGCCCAGAACAGCGGCGTGACCCCGCGAAACACAAGCGCAGCCGCCCAAGTCAGCGCGATGAAGATGAGCCCAATGATGTACTTGAGCACACAATCACCCTTACGGAGCTATCTCGTCGACCTGGCCCGCGAGGTCGCCCACCTGGTGGTCAAATGAAACCCGCAGGCCCACGAAGACCGCCAGGGCCAACCCGAAGATGGCGAGCGACACCCAGAGAAGGAGGTTGCGTCGGCCGTTGCGAAGCAGCGGCTCGTCGGGTGCCTCGCCCGCCGGCGAAAGCGCGCTGGGCACCTCCTGGTGCCGTTGCACCTGATTGCGCACGGTCTCGGCAATGCGCAGGAGCTCCACATCGCCACCCGGGAAACCGTACTTGCCCTGGAACCCGAACAACAAACAGAGCTGGTAGATGCGCAGCACCGCAAGCCGGCGCCCGTCTGCCAACAGATTGTCCAGTCGGGTGAAGAATCCTTCGCCCGCCAGGTTTTCACCGAAGTAGTGCAGTTGCAGCGGGTGGTTCATCCAGTAACCGCGCAATGGCTCGGGTGCGCGCAGGGCGACCTCGTCCATGAGCGCGACCAGGGCGTACGCAATGTCCTGCGCGTCCTTCTCGGGAACCGCGGCCTTGCGCGCCCGTTCCTTGTAGGAGTCGACCAAGCCGCGCAGTCGATCTTGTACCGCCTCGGGGGAGGCGACTGGCTCTTCCAGCGCACGCAAGCGGCCGATGGCGCTGAGGCATTCGCTGGTCAGGTCAAAAGTAAGATCCATCAGTTAGCCCTTGGCAGGAATCGCAAAGACTTCAAGTTTGAGCTGTGCGGGATCATAGGGCGGCGGCAGGTAGATGGCGAGGCTGCGCTCGTCGAGCACGTGGCGCCAGTGCTCCGCCCCGCCCGCGACATCAATGAAAAAGTAGGCCAGGTTGGGACGCACCGGCACCTGGGCGGGCGGGCGGTGGGTGACTTGCAGGCCGAGCCCGCGCGTGGCGGATCGCAGAAGGAACGGCAATTGGTGCACGGACGCGATCTTGGCCCGGCCGGGCAGGTCGCGCGCAAGTTGCTCCTCGGAAACCCCGCGTGCGTATGCCCCCAGGACGAACTGCGAACACTTGGCGATGCGCTCGTCACTCAGATTGCCGACGTGCAGCCCTTCCCGCACCTCCATGGGCACGGCCACGCAAGCCTCGCGCACACTGGTGCGCAGGAGACTGGTGAGAAGCGCGAACAGCTCCTCGAAGGTGGAGCGGAGATCGGTGAAATTGAAGGCGGGCAACCCCGACGGATCAGCATCGGGCACCAAGGTCGCAAGCTGGCCCGCGATCTGGATGAGATACAGGTAGAGATCGTGGGCGCCGAGATCGCCGTCGCGGCCGGCGTGCACGAGAATGGGAATGGCCGCGTTCAAGGCCGAGAGCTGCAGATAGCGGGTCACGTCGCCAACCCCGAATTCCACACTCACGGCGTCGCGCTGCCGGCGCTCCTCGGAAAGCTGGCGCTGCTTCGCGGTCATGAGCGCGAGCAGCCGGCGCACGCTGCCCAGCAAGAAGGGCGAGGCCGAGATGGAGAGCACCGAGGGGATGAAGGCTTCGCTTGCAACCAGTGCGCCACTGGGGTTGCGGACGATCTCGGCAATCTTGATGGAGTCGAAATCATCCCGGGCCTCATCGCCGAAGAGCACCGAGATGTTGCGTTGGCAAAAAGCGATGGCCAAGTCGGCTGACTCCCCGGTCAGGTCGCCCACCGGCCGGGTGGCGGCAAGAAAACGCGTGCGACGAACCCCGTCCTCGGCCGTGGCTGGGCTGCCAGGGGCGGCCTCGGCCGCGATGCTGGGAACCCCGTCCCGCTCCTTGGGCACGGCCAGAAAAACCTCGAGCACCGGCTGGGCAGGGGGAAAATGCGCCGCAATAGGCCGCGCGGGCGGGGCCTCGGGATCGCCGGCCGCAAAATCCAGGTAGAGACCGTCGGGCAGAATGCCGACGAAGCGGCCCACCCGCAACTCCGCGGCCGCCAGCGCGCCCAGGTCCAAATCGAACGACAGGATTCCCCAGGTCTGCGGCGCCAGCGCGGCCAGCCGTCGGTCAAGCAGCCGTTCGTGATACAGGTCCGCCTGCTGCAGATGCTGCGGAGAAACCAGCATTCCCTCCGACCAAACGACTCTATGCGGGACGGTCATCGCTGCCCTCACTGCAATTCCACGCGGTTGTCCACCAGCCCGAAACGCAGCGCCGAGCGCGCGGCCTGCGCGTCCCCGCCGCCGGGCGGGTAGCAATACTGAGCATCCGGCGGGGCCAGCTTGCTGGCAACCCGCCATTGCAACCCCGAGGGATGGCGAAAGAACGCGACCACGGCGAGAAAGAAGGCTCCCTCGCGTCGGCCGAGCGACGGTGCCGCCGCCTCGCCCGGGTAGAGTGTGATTTCCTTGACCGAAACCAGATCGTCGCCCAGCACGGCCCGATCATTGTCCAGGACTTGCTCCAGGCTGGCCGCCTGCAGCTTGCTCACGTCCTTGAGCTGGTAGAGCCTTAGCGTGGTGGCGAGCGATTCTCCGCTCTCGTCCGGATTCAGTCGGTCCGCGGCGCGGATGCTCACGCGAACGGGTTCCGGCGCCGGACAGGGCGGGGGTGCGTGGGCACACGACGACAAGGCCGCAGACACCCCAGCCAACAGCACAGAGATCGCTCTGCCGCAACGATATGCATCGTGTCTCTGGAAGCCGAACATGTATGAGTTTCGGCAGGTCAGCGGAGAAGTTGCTAGTCTTCACGGGCGCGCCATGGTCATCAAGGTTCAGCTCAGGGATCCACAAACCGGCAGCGAGAATACGTTCGAGTTCGATCAATCACCCATCCGGGTTGGGCGAAATGCGCTCAACCAGGTCGTCATCGAAGACCGCTTCGTCTCCCAGTGGCACGGCATGATCAGATTCGACGACACCAGCGTCACCTACTTGGACCTGGGCTCCACCAACGGAACTCGGCTGGGGGGCAAGCGGCTGGCCAAGAACACCGCCGTTTCGCTGGGTGGCTCCGCGCATCTCGGGATCTCGCGTTTTGAGGTGGCAGTCTTCACCTGCCCGACCGCCGCGGGCGCCCCTAGTCGCGTGGGGAGCCCGCCGGCTATGCCGGCGGCGGACCATCGCGGGAGGGTATGGGAACCCTCCCAGGGTTCCCATATCAACGCCATCAAGCCGATGAACTGGGGCGAGCTGCGCAATCCCCAGGCGGCGCCGGCCACCCCATTCCAGAGGAGCGAGCCTGATCAGTTGTCGCGGTGCCTGCGTATCCTCGCAGGCTTCTGCGATGCCTTTGTCGCGCTCAAGAATGGGTACGAGGAGTTTGGCGCCGAGGTGGGGGTCAGGCCCCTTGCGGGAAGCACGCCTGTGCACCACGCGCGCACTGGTCGCGAGGTCATGGACCACTTGCTCGCCCCTGCGACGGACGTGGAAGCGTGCCTGGGTGATCTGAAGACCGTGTTCGCAGACATGGGGATTCACCACATTGCCCTGATGGAGGGGATCACGCAGGGGATCCGAGCCTTGCTCGAGTCCCTCGATCCCAGCACGCATCGCGCGCAAGCTGGCGCGGGTTGGTTTTCCCGATCGCCGTCGAAAGCCCAGTGGGCGAGCTTTCAGGAGCGCCTTGCTACGCTGATCGCAGAAGATAATGCCTTGCACGGGGAGATCTTCGGTGAACAATTCGCGCGGGCCTATGCCAGCGTCGCGCTAGGACCGGCCAGGGGGATGTAGGTCTCCAGCCTTCAGTCCTCAGCTATCCAGGCGAAATTCCTAGGATTGTTGGAAATCGCCCTAGGTCGGTGCCCATCGTATGACGAAGACCTACACGTGGAGCCACTAATACACCAACTTGCTGATTCTAGTGAACACGATTGGAGGTCGACTCATGGAAAAGAGGAAACTGGCTTTCTCTGCTCACCGGGTGTGGTTCGCTTGCGCCGCGATGGTAGCGTTGGGGGCACTGGGGTGCGGTGGCAGCTCCGCTCCGCCCACCAAAGTAGATGGTGGAACTGGAGGAACGACTGCCGCGACAGGCGGAGCATCCGCCAGAACTGGTGGAACAGCCGGTACGACGATCGCTACGGGTGGCGCAGCCGGAACCACTGCCGCCACTGGTGGAGCAGCCGGCACGACCACCGCCACCGGCGGGGGAGCGGGTAGGACGACCGGCGGAGCAGGCGGAACAACGATCGCAACGGGCGGCGCAGGTGGAACCACGATAGCCGCCGGCGGTGCAGGCGGAACAACCATCGCCACGGGCGGAGGAGCCGGAAGCACGAACCGCGCCGGCGGAGCGGGCGGGATCACGACCCCCACTGGCGGTGTAGCCGGAAGCACGACCCCCACTGGCGGAGCAGGCGGAATTGGCGGCCAGGACGCGGCTGCTGATTCACGTTTGGATGCTTTAGTGAATCGTGACGCACCTACTGACGTTGAGCCCACGGATGCTCTGACCGTGGATGCTCCGGTCGTCGATGCTCCGGTCGTCGACGCTCCGGTCGAAGACGCTCCGGCCAACAGCGACACGCCACCCACGGCCTGTGGTGCCACTGGCCAGGCTTGCTGTGCGGGTTCGGTTTGCGACCAGGGAGGCTGCTGCGGGAGGGTTGGGGGCAATAGACAGTGCGTCGCGCCCGGCAGTGCTTGCGGGGGCGGAGTCTGCGAGCAAGGCGCTTGCGTTTCGGATGCGGGATCCTGCGGTGCTTTGGGTGATCCCTGCTGCAGCGGCGGCGGCGGCATCTGTACGGCGGGTAATGTCGTTTGCGGCGGCGGCGATGGATCCCAGAGCTGTGTTCACTGTGGTGCCTCGGGCGAGCCTTGCTGCGGGAGCGGCGGAACCCGCACCTGCACTGCCGCTGACACGGTTTGTAGCGGAACCGGGGCGGCGACTTGCACAGCCTGCGGTGGCGTTGACCAACCCTGCTGCGCAAACGGGACCTGCACAGCCACTGGCACGGCTTGTGCCGGAAACTCGGGTGCGACGGCAACTTGCATCGCGTGCGGCGCCATTGACCAACCCTGCTGCGGGATCGGCGGAACCCGCACCTGCACAGCCGCTGGCACGGCCTGCAGCGGAACCGGGACGACGGCGACCTGCACCGCTTGCGGTGGCGCTGACCAACCCTGCTGCGCAAACGGGACCTGCACAGCCGCTGGCACGGCTTGTGCCGGAAACTCGGGTGCGACGGCAACTTGCATCGCGTGCGGTGCCATTGACCAAACCTGCTGCGGGATCGGCGGAAACCGCACCTGCACTGCCTCTGATGCGGTCTGCACTCAGAGCGCGGGTGCCGATGGCGGCGGAACAACGTTCATTTGCCAGACCTGTGGAATCGTAGGCAATGGCTGCTGTTCAGACAATTCCTGCGCCAATGGTTGTTGCGCCAGGGGCACTTGCATAGCGGTAGACTCCGTTTGCCCCGGCAACAACGGGACTTGCCAGGCCGGGGCTTGCGTTGGTGACGCTGGCTCATGCGGTGCCTCCGGCGATCCCTGCTGCACGGTCGGCGCGGGGGCAGGCAACAGATTCTGCACCGCGGGCAAGCTGGTCTGCGCTCGCCCAGATGCTGGACTTGCCCGGATCTGCGAAGCCTGCGGAGACAACGGACAGCCGTGCTGTGGAGCTGGAACCTGCAGTGCGGGCCTGAACTGTGGTGCAGGCAGCACCTGTGAGGTTCCTCCAGGCGGCTAGCCACGGCCTGTCGGGAAATTCGGGGCCGCGGGTCGCGAGGGCGTGAGCGTGAGCGAGTTCGTGTGGGGTACGCGGAAGGCGGGAAGCGTGCCGCGGACCGCTCACGCGACCCGCCCACGCAGGCCGCTTTTCGCTGGTCGCTGACGCTACCGCTACCGCTCACGGTGGCCGAGCGGCGATGGCTCGGAAGGGCTAGCTCCCCCAGCGCAGGTTTCCCGTGCTCACGCACTTGAAGACGAAGCGGCTCTCCCCAATCTCGATGGTGTCTCCATCGCCGATTGGCTGCCGTGATGGGACCGGCATGTCCTCGACCTTGACCCGGCCTTGCAGCGGCTCGATGGCGAACTCCCCGTGCGTCTCGCCCAGTACCGCATGCTGCTCGGCCACTTGCTTGTCCACATCGAGGCGAATCGCGCAGCTCGGGCCGCGCCCCAGGATGGCTCGGCCAGCGGCCACGCGAAAGGTTTCGCCCCGACGGCCTGGCCCTGCCGCGCGTACCAGCCAAGCGACTGCCAAGCCAGCGCCAATCTGGCTGCGAAGCGCGTCTTGGATGGCCAATGCCGCTCCCCGGGACCGTGGGGATGCCAAGATCGGATGACGTTCGCCAGCCTTGCGTAGGCGGGAAGCCAACTCGTCCAGCCCAAGCCGCAAGAAATCGCTCTGCTGATTCTCGGGCACGCGGGCGGCAATGCTCAAGGCAGCTGGCCGGGCCGGGGTCTTGGCCGCGATGGCCTCGGCCAGCGCCACGGCCAGGTCATCGCCCAGCAACGAATCGTCGCTGCGGCGAAGCAGGGCGACAATCTCCTCGAAGCGGCGGCGCCCGGCCCCTGTCTGCAAGAGGGGATCCGAAAGCAGAGACGGATCCGCCGTGGCCAAGCTGGCCAGGTTCTCGGGAAAACTCCTAGTCAGCTCGACCACGGCTCGCTCGGCGGATAGGCCTCGACCAATCAGATCATGTACGGCGGCGAAGACCGACGGCTCTTCGCGCGGGCGCCGGCTGCGCAAGAACAGAACGCCCGCCAGAAGAACCAGCAGCCCCACCAGCGCCGCAGCGAAGCCAAGCAGCAACCCGGTGGCAGCCGGCAGGGTGATCGTGCCGGCCTCGATGGCCCGCGGTTTTTCCTCGGCAATGAGGTTGAGCCGAAGCCGGTGGGTCCCGCCGAAAACGCGCCACGACCACGGGATCGTGAGCCGCACCCGGCGCAGGTCTGCGATGGCTTGTCCGAGTGACTCCAGGGTGCTCTGCAAGTCCAGGGGCTGATCAGCGGCTCGGTGAAAGGCTGCGCCGCCGGCCAAATCCGCTAGGCTCCGCGCGCTCGCCTCCGCGTCTGCGTCCGGGGCTGGAAACGACAGCACGAACAACCTGACTCCCGCCTTGGCGATGTCGCTGGACAGGGAGGAAAAATCGGCCGGTCCTTCGCCCGTCGGATCGGTGAAGTCACGGCCATCGGTCACGACCAGGAGCAGCTTGCAGGGGCTCTCGTCGCTGAGCAGGTTTTTCAGGTCAAGGCGGATGGCCTCGGCCAAGTTGGGGCGGTCACCGCCGAGAAAGGCCAGGTCGTGCAAGGCGGCGCCCAAATCGGAAGCCTTCAACTTGGGAATGGGCTGGCGTTTGCGGCCGTACAGGGTCGC
>PMBS01000091.1 GCA_003153015.1 Myxococcales bacterium | reverse complement strand
CCGTGGATTGGCGAGGTCCCGGTGGGCGACTGGTTCTACGACACCGGATTCAGCTACGACCCCGGCATGGTGATCCGCTACCTCTTGGAATGCGTCTCGCGCGACGGGGCCGCCGCTATCTGCATCGCGCTCAAGCCCGATGGGTCGTTGGATCCCGGCAGTGTCACCCAGCTTCAGGCGATTGGTGATTGGATGACCATCAACAGCGCCGGCATCTATGGCAGCCACGCGTGGACCAAGTATGGCGAGGGGACGCACACGCAACCGACCGGCGCACTGAGCAGCACCCAGGCCAGCGCTAGCTTCGATACCGGAGACTTCCGCTTCACCGTTGGCAAGGATGGCTTCCTCTACGCCTACTGTCTGAAGGTTCCCACCGCCGGCGCCAAGATCACGATCACCTCGCTCGGCACCAACCAGACGGCGCTGGCCGGCCCCATCCAGTCTGTGTCTCTGCTGGGCAGCAACGCCACCCTGGTCTTCACCCAGACGGCGACTGGCCTTTCCATCACCTGCCCGGCGTCCATGCCGTTCAAGACCGCAGTTGGCTTCAAGATCGGGCCTGCGAACCTGGCCAAACCGTAGAGATTCCTCTACTCGACAAGACCGGCTTTTTGCAGCAAAGCCTTTACGTCGGGATTGTCCGGGACGTTGGCTTTCCGTACTTGGGCGCGCAGACCCATGATGGTGGTGTGGGCCCAGGACTTCTGGACCAGGTTGACGAGCCACTTGGGGATCGAGCCTTTGGGATCGGTGTGGACCTCAGCAACGACTTGCGTACGCTGGTCATGATCCAGCGGGGTCAGGGTGAAGGTACTGGACAGCACTTCGCCCCGCACCAGGCCGGTCACCGGGGCGGACGGGTCCGCCACCGAGCGAGCCCGCAACACCAACTGCTTCTTCGCGACGTCGGTTTCCACCCATGTCTCCACCACGAAATCGCGGTCGGTCAACGGAAAGGGTGTGGCAGCGCGCTCATATTCTACGTAGTGGTGCGGGCCAGTAGTCCGGATCCGTCGCGCCTCGGTCACCCGGTCCATCCACTGGGTCAGTCGCGTCGTGTCCATGAGAGCGCTAGCCACGCGCACGATGGGCGCCTCCACCACGGCCTCGCCCCGGATGGCAATGAGTTGGCTGCCCGGGACTTCGCGCCGGTAGGTGACAATGTCGTCCTTGGTCCCTACAAGCTCCCACTTTTCGCCGGACGCGCCGGCGGACAAGGGAACGACTGACGCGACGACCGCGGTTACGCATGAGAGCCGATTCATCGCGCGGCAGTATAGATCGTTTTGCGATTCGCGTGGGGAGCCGGCGAGCTTTGCTCGCCGCGAACCATCGCGGGAGGGTATGGGAACCCTCCCAGGGTTCCCATCTCAACGTCACCAACCTGGCGATCGCCGTGTCAGATGCCGGTTGCCCAGACCAGGTTTGCGCCAGATTCCTGGCGCGGGGGTGAGTGCCGGGGCGGTCGGCCACGACCACGGCCACGGCCACGGCCACGACCTTCCGCGACTACCCCGGGGTTTGTGACTACCTACGGCTGCGCAGCAGGGTCGCGACTTCGTCCATCTCTTTGTGCTCGGTCAGGCTTTCGGCCACCCGCATCTCGCTGCGACGCACTTCGAGAACCCGGCGCAAGGCTTCGGCTCGCGTGCGCGCGCCCACGAAGCGCTCGCGCGAGATCCCTAGTTTCTCCTCGGCCGCACGCCGCTCGAGTTCCGCCCGCCGCGCGTCCTGCAGCGCCCGGATGTGGGCGAATTCGATGATGGTCCAGTCAGCAGCGGTGCCGCTGCGGCGCTCGTCGGCGAGCGCGCGCTGGGCTGCTTCGCGAACCGCATTTGCGGTCGCCAGGGCAAGGCGCTGGGCCTCGGCAAGGGTCATGCGCGCGCGATCCTCGTCGACTTCTCGGACCCTGACCGCGGCGTCGAGTCGGGTTTTTGGCCTCACAATTCCTCCATCGGAACGAACCGAGAAAAACTGAATCCCCCTAATCCAGATTTTTCCACCCCTACAGAGCGTGAAGCCCTGGCATCGGGCTTGCTTCGTCTCCGGGTAAGAGGTACGCAAAGTGGCCGATGGAATATATGTAGGGATGTCTGCTGCGGTGGCGCGAGCCGCCCAGCTCGATTCCATAGCCGACAACCTGGCCAATACCGAGACGCCGGGTTTCAAGGCCACGCGTCCCGCCTTTCGCGCGTTCTTGCCGCCCGGGCCCACCGACAAAGTTCTGGCGGGCGCGGTATCCACCGGGGTGGATCTGCGGCCAGGTCCTACCAGCACCACGGATAACCCACTCGACGTCATACCCAACGGCGACACCTATCTCGGGGTGAAGCTATCGACTGGCCAGATTGCATACACGCGCAACGGTCACCTCGAACTCGGCCCGAGCGGCGAGTTGCTCGCCTCAGGCTTGCCGGTGTTGGGTCGTTCGGGCGATCCGGTGAGCGTGCCGGCGGACGGCGACCCGCGCATCGAGAGCAACGGCGATGTAGTCGTGGGCCGTGGCAGCGTAGTGGATACGCTGGCGCTCTTCCAGGCACAGGGGCCCATGGACAGGATCGCACCTACCCTGCTCCAGCCCTCGGCTGGCTCCAGCATAAGCGCGGTGTCGGAGGGCACCCTGCGTGTCGGCGAGCTGGAGTTGGGCAACCTGAGCGCGCTGGATTCCACGGTTCAGATGATCAATGCGCAACGCCAGTTCGACATGGCCATGCAGGCCATCCAGACCTATCGGAAGCTCGACGACCGCGCCATTCAAGTGGGGCTGGTCAAATGAAGGAGATGCAATAGGGGGAGCCCATGCTGCGATCGCTTTATACCGCCGCCACCGGAATGGATGCCCAGCAGACCAAGTTGGACATCGTCGCCAACAACCTGGCCAACGCGAGCACCACCGGCTTCAAGAAGGCGCGCGCCGATTTTCAGGACCTTCTGTCGGAAACCATTCGCGCTGCCAGCCCGCCCACAGCGCAGGGGGGTGGCCAACCAACCGCCCTGCAGGTGGGGCTGGGGGTACGCACCGCTTCTACCTCGCGCGCCTTCATCCAAGGCGACATGATCGAGACCAAAAACCCGCTCGACTTGGTTGTCGAGGGCAGCGGCTTCTTCCGCATTCAGCGCGCGAACGGTGACATTGCGTACACACGCGACGGCACTTTTCGACTGGATGCCACCGGTCGCCTGGTCACCCAATTGGGCGAGCTGCTGGACCCGGGTATCACCATTCCGACTGATGCGACCAACATCACGGTGAAGCCAGACGGAACCGTGCAGGCGAGACTTCCCAATCGCACGGAAATGGCCGATATCGGCACCATCCAGATCGCCGCCTTCGCCAATCCGGGTGGATTGGAAGCCATTGGCAACAACCTGCTGCTTGCCACCCCGGCGAGCGGTGATCCCATCGTGGTCAAGCCCGGGGACCAGGGTACGGGTAGCATCGCGCAGGGCAACTTGGAAGGCTCGAACGTGTCGGCGGTCGAGGAAATGATCAACATGATCACAGCCCAGCGCAACTATGAGCTGAATTCCAAGGTCATCGAGTCGGCCGACGAAATGCTGCAGAAGCTGACCCAGCTTCGCTAGAGACGTCATGACCCCCCATTTTCCCCTCGCTCTCCTCCTTGCGACCGCTGCCGCGTCCCATGCGACCGGCGCCGCCAACCTCCCCCCCGAGGTGAGCGAGGTTCTTTCCCGGGCACTGGCCCTGCCGGCGGCCCGCATCGTGCCCCTTGACTGGGCGCCTCACCTACCCGCCGGCTGTTCTCTGCGCCAGGCGGCGCTGAGCGGCGCGGTCACCGGATCGGGACGCCTGCCGGTGAAGCTTTACGGGCAGGGCTGCATGGGCTGGGGCTGGGTACGTTTCGAGGTGTGGGCGCCCAGCGCTTTCACCACCCGGCCGGTGCGTGCGGGTGAGCAGTTGGAGCCCGCGCTGGCCGTCGAGGATCGCGAGATCAGAAGCGGCCATGTTGGCATAGTGCCGCCGCCAGGTGCGCTGGCGGCGCGGGATCTGCCCCGCGGGACTGTGCTGGAGGCATCGCACATCGCCGGCGCGGCGGCGGGGTCGGGTGATGCGGTGAAGGTCATCGTCACGAGCGGGTCTTTAGCCATCGAGTTGCAGGGGCGAGCCATCTCCTGCGGCTTCGGCCGAACCTGCGCCCTGCTGCCCTCGGGCCGCCACGTCGAAGGCCGCTTGCAAGAGGGGCGCTTGCTGGTGGATGTGCCATGAGGGGACAATTCACATGGGAACCCTGGGAGGGTTCGCTTCGCCCTTCGGCCCCCCACCTGCCACCACCCCACGCTCGCTTCGCTCGGCCTCGCCAAACCCTCCCGCGATGGTCCGCCGCCGGCGAGGGCGCGCGCGAAGCGCGCGGGGTGGGCGGTGTGGCGGGCCGTCCCGAAGTCCCCGAAGGGGGCAAAGCCGGCGGGCTCCCCACGCGACTATCCCGTCGCGCCGCGATCCTGTGCGCTCTCTCTCTGGTTTTTTCGGAGTTGGCCTGCAGCCATTCCCACATCAGCCAATACACGCCCAAACGACGCGATTACCGGCTTCCCTCGGAAGGCAAGGGCGACGAGGTGTCGGCCTCTCCCGGCAGCCTGTGGCACGAAGGCCGGCCCGCCTCGTTGCTCTTCACTGACGCGCGCGCTCTGCGGGTCAATGATCTGGTGGTCGTCAAGATCGCCGAACAGGCCAATGCCCAGCGCACAACCGACACCAACACAAGTCGGAGCAGCAGCAGCGCAGCCAAAATCGATGCCTTCCTGGGACTGCTCAAGCGAATACCAAAGCTGGATCCCAATCTGAACATCGGCGGCAGTTCGACATCCACTTTCCAGAGCACCGGCGATACCGCGCGCACCGAGTCCTTGACCGCCACGGTGACCGCAGTGGTCACCAAGGTTCTTCCCAACGGCAACCTCTTCGTCGAGGGCCATCGGGTCATCCTGGTCAATGAGGAGGAGCACCACTTCTACATCTCGGGTGTGGTACGGCCCATCGACATCGACCAGGACAACAGCGTGCAAAGCTCCATGGTCGCCGAGGCGCAGATCGAATTTGTTGGTCGCGGCGTGCTTTCCGATAACCAAAAGCCGGGCTGGCTGACCCGCGCCCTGGGTTGGCTTTGGCCTTTTTGATCATCATGCGTATACGAACACTTCTCCTCACCCTCTGGTTCGCGCTGCTCGCCCTACCCGCGGTCGCCGCCCCGGTGCGCATCAAGGATCTGGTGGACGTACAGGGCGTGCGTGAAAATGCTCTCTTTGGCTACGGCTTGGTGGTGGGGCTGGCGAACACTGGCGACAGCACGCAGGTCACCTTCACCGCGCAATCCATCAGCGGCATGTTGGGCCGCATGGGTATCCGAGTGAATCCGACCGATGTGCGCGTACGCAACACGAGTGCCGTCATGGTCACCGCCGAGTTGCCGTCGTTCTCTCGTCCCGGTACCCGGATCGACGTGTCCGTCAGCTCGATGGGCGACGCGCGATCTCTGGCCGGCGGCGTTCTGCTCATCACGCCTCTCACCGGATCGGATGGAGTGGTGTACGCGGTGGCACAAGGGCCGGTGCAAGCGGGAGGGTACGACGTGATGGTAGCGGGCTCGCGTCTACAGAAGAACATCCCGACCTCCGGCACAGTGCCTGGGGGTGCGACGGTCGAGCGCACGGTTTCGCCTGACTTGGAGAAGGTGCCCCTGGTGTTGGGGCTGCGCCGGCCTGACTTCACCACCGCCCTGCACATCGCCGAAGCGGTGAACAAGTCGCTCAACGAAGAGGCTGCCAAGGCCAACGATCCGGCGCTGGTGCAGATAAAGATTCCTGAATCTTGGAAGGGTCGGGTGGTTGCCCTGCTGGCACAGTTGGAGGCCCTGGAGGTCGACCCCGATCAGCGGGCGCGCATCGTGGTCAGCGAGCGTACCGGCACAGTGGTGGCCGGCCAAGCTGTGCGCATCCGGCCGGTGGCGGTGGCCCACGGTGGTCTGTCGATTTCAGTGCGACAGACGCCCTGGGCTTCCCAGCCCGGGCCATTCTCGCAGGGCAAGACGGTGTCAGGAAAGATCGCGACCCTGGATGCCCAGGAGGGAGCCAAGCCGGCAGTAGCGCTGCCCGCCACCACCTCGGTCGAGGATCTGGTCAAGGCCTTCAACCTGCTCGGTGTCTCGGCGCGTGATTTGGTGGCTGTGCTGCAGGCCATGAAAGCAGCAGGCGCCATCGACGCTGACCTGGAGGTGATGTGATGGGCCCCATTCGTGACGTGACCCAGGCTGCGCAGGCGGTGGAGGCCTGCCTGCTGCGTCAGCTCCTCGAAGCCAGCGGAGCCTTCAAGGGCAGCGGCATGGCCGGCAGCCAGATTCACGCCGAGATGTTCGTGGAGGCGCTGGCTGACGCAGTGGAGAAGGGCGGGGGAATTGGCCTGGCGCGGCTCATCGAGAACTCGCTCCCGGCGGCGGAGGCCGATGATCCCATCCAGACGAACGACGAACCAATCACCACGCCTGCCCTTAATGCCCATCAGAAGCGTGTCGATGTTCCTATCAGTAAGAGGCTCCAGGCCAAGGGGGATTGGCCATGATGATAAAGAACACAACGTCCGTAGGCGCGGTTGATTCCGCGACAAACAAACCACAAACCAATGCGGCAGGCTCACGGCGTCAGGCTGATAGCGTGAGCACTGCGGAGGGCCAGCGGGCAGCAGCGTTGGTGCGAGCTGTGCAGGCGACCGTCGGCAACTCGCATACCTCCCGCCTGGTAGAAGTGGAGAATGCTATCCGCGCCGGAACCTACGCGCCCAGCGCAAGCCAGTTGGCCAGCCGACTGCTGGATGCGGCCGAGATTGATGCGCGCCTGCAGGCCATGCTGGGAGGATAGGCGATGGACGAGCTGGAGCGCGCGGCACAGATTCTCGACCGCCTGCGAGCAACGCTGGAGGCCGAGTTGGTGCAGGCGCGGGGCCAGCGGTTGTTGATGCGCTCGCTCGACACCCAAGGGCTGTTCGAGCGCGCGCGCCAGCGCAGCGCCTTCAATGTACAACTGGCGCAACTTGAGCAAGCCCTGGGCGAGGTCCTGGGAGCCGCGGGCCGCGCTCTCGGTCTTGCGCCGGTCACGTTGGTTGGCCTACGCAAGGCGGTGCCCGAGGCGTGGCACCATCTGGATGCCTGCATGGCCGAGGTGCGTGCCTTGGCGAGCGCCTTGCGCGAGATCGACACGCTGAACCAGAGACTCGGCGAGCGCGCCCTCCGTCGCCTGCGCAGCCACTTGAGCGCGCTGACTCCCCGAACCGTGGCCTACGATCGGCGGGGTGCGCATTGTCCGATGGACGATCTCTCGACCTCTTGCCGAGTCGCCTGACCCATGGATCTTGTCAGCCTACTCAACAACACGGCCAACGGACTTGCGGCTATTCAGGCCAAGGTGGCTACCACCAGCAACAATATTGCCAATGCGAACACCCCGGGTTACGCCCGCCAGCAGGCCAACCTGGTCGAGGCCACTTCCACCATGTTGGGCGGAAACCGCGGCTTCATCGGTGGCGGGGTCAAACTGCTGAACGTCACGCAGACCCGCGATCAGTTCGTCGAATCGCAGCTTCCCACGGCGTTCGCCAACTCCTCCGGCTCGACCGCCGAGTCCGATGCTCTGGCCTCGGTGTCGGTTTTCGACAACGGCACCGTGGGCGCTTTGACCGATGCCATGGGTGCCTTCTACTCCTCCCTGACGGCGATGGCGCAGAACCCAGGCGACTCCAGTCTGCGGCAGTCGGTGGTGGGATCCGCCACCTCGCTGGCTGCCACTTTCAATCGCACCTCGGCTGTGCTCGAGCAGGCGCGCAGTGGAATCGATGCCAGCATGACCGGCGCGGTTCAACAGGTGAACTCCATCTTAGCGCAAGTGGCTGAACTCAACCGTCGCATCTCGGTGGCAGAGGCATCAGGCGGCCAGCCCAATGACCTCCTCGACCAGCGTCACAATCTCATGGACCAAGCGGCCCAATTCATCGGGACCACCCAGGTGCCCGATGACCACGGCAACATCAGCCTGGTTCTTCCCGGGGGCACCACGTTGGTCAGCGCATCCTCGGCCGCCACCCTTACCCTGCAAAGCAGCGCGACGAACCGAGGCCACTTGGAAATCGTGTTCGCGCCGTCAGACGGATCCGCCCCGGTTGTGATGAGGCAATCCGAGCTAGGTGGTCAAATCGGCGGGCTTCTCTCGGCGCGGGACGTGGTCCTGGGACAGGCCAGCACCGATCTCGATACCCTGGCCTTCGACTTCGCCACGAAACTCAATGCGCAGAATCGCGCCGGTTTTACCCTCGATGGCAACCCGGGAGGTGACGTGTTCAGCATCGGAGCCACGTCGAGCAATGCCGCCGCCACCATCACGCTCGACCCGGCTATGGCTGCCAACCCATCGCTGCTAGCTGCGGCCGGCTCGGCCACCTCGGGTCCGGGCGATGCGACCAACCTGCAGGCCATGGTTTCCACCCAGAGCGCGCTCCTTTCCAACGGGCTCGACGTGAAGCAAGGGATGGCCAAGATCGTTTCTGATTTTGGCACAGCAGCATCGGATGCGCAGAATGCCACCAACTTCAACGGGAAGGTGCTACAGAGCCTTCAGGATGCGCGCAGCTCTGCTTCTGGCGTGTCCCTCGACGATGAAATGGTGAACCTCACGCAAGAGCAACACGCCTACCAGGCCATGGCCAAGGTCATCAACGCCGCCGGGGCCCTACTCGATGTCCTCATAAACATGGTACCCAACAGTTGAAATAAGAGGGAAAGACCGTGCGTGTGACCGAGTCGACAATCTACCAGCAAACCATTGCCCAGGCGAACGCTGCCTTGGCCAAGGTCGCCAAAGCTCAGGGCGAGCTGTCGAGCGGCCTACGCGTGCAGGCGCCGAGTGATGACCCGCAAGCGGCTGGTCTGCTGGTTCGGCACAAGTTCGACCAGGCGCAGATCACTGCCATCCAGAACGGGGCCCAGAGTGCGGCCAACGAGTTGAATGCCGCTGACTCCGCGCTGGGCGATGTGAGCACCATACTCGCCCGCGCGCAGGCGGTGGCCACGCAACTGGGCAACGACACCTACACCGCGGATGAACGGGCCGCGGCGGCAGAGGAAGTCGACGGTCTCTTCAAGCAGGTTGTGAACAGTCTCAACGCGCGTTTCGGCGATCGCTACATCTTTGGCGGGTATAGCGACGACCAGGCGCCTTTTGCCGCCGACGGGACCTACCAAGGGGACACGGGCGTGCGTCAAGTCGAGGTTGCGTCGGGCGTGTACGAGGATGCTTCGATTCGAGCGGACGTCATGGCCAAGGGAGTGGGAGGAGGCGTCGACATTCTGCAGACGCTGACTGATCTGTCGGCCGCTTTGCGCTCCAACGACGGCGACGCCATTCGTGCCAGCATTGGCTCGCTGCAGGCGGGAATCAATCAGGTAGCCACGGCGCAATCGCACGCGGGAACATCGGTCAACCTGTTCACCGCCACGGTCAGCGCCTGCAGCCAGCAGCTCACCGACGAGACCAAGGTCATCAGCCAGCTCGGGGATGCGGATGTCATGGACGCCTCCACGCAGCTCAGTTTGGCCCAATACGCCCTCAATGCCACGCTGACGGCTGCCTCCCAGACGCTCAACTTCTCCCTGGTCAACCTGCTCGGCAAGTAGCACCGCGACAAGCGCGTCAGGTCGTGGCCGTGGCCGTGGCCGTGGTCGTGGTCGTGGTCGTGGCCGTGGGTCACCGACGGTGTTTTGCTTCGCCGGTTCGCACACCGCCCTTATCACCCTCTCGGTTTCGTGCCGAATCCCTTGTCGAACACGGGCACAGAGCCCACAGCAAACACGAACAAGGAGACAGACAATGCTTTCCATCCAAACAAACATCGCAGCCTTGAGCGCCCAGAACGCCCTCACCACCACCAACAACAACCTACAGAAGTCGATGGAGCGCCTGTCGTCAGGCTTCCGCATCAACCACGCTGCCGACGATGCGGCAGGCTTGGCCATCAGCGAGAAGATGCAGGCGCAAATCGGCGGCCTCAACCAGGCCGTGCGCAACGCCAACGACGGCGCGTCCATGATCCAGACCGCTGAAGGTGCGTTGGATCAGGTGCAGAACATGATGATCCGTATGCGCAACCTGGCCGTGCAGGCCGCTTCGGACACCCAGGGCCCCCAGGAACGCGTTGACATCAACATCGAAATCCAGCAGCTCAAGAACGAAGTCGACAACATTTCGCTCCGGACCACTTTCAACGGCCTCGGCCTGCTCGACGGCTCGCTGGTGACCCGGCAGAACTTCACCGCCATTGCAGCCGTTGCACCGAGCGGCACCAGTGCGGGCAATCCGGCGGTGGCCGCTAGTACCCTGCTGGCCGGCATGACCACCCTTAGCGGCGGAGAAGGGGTCACGAGTGTGGACGTCTCAGGTGCGCAGGCAGCCTCTGAGTACGACCTGACGTATGACGGCACGGCCGGCACGCTGACCTTGACCGATGTGAGCTCCCCATTGGCCGTCCAGCCCTCGGCAACCATCGATGTCAGCAGTTTGACCTTCCTGCCAGCAAACGGCACCGCCAAATTGGACTTCGGCGGTCTGGGCGTTTCGGTGTCACTGGCTAATGGCACCAACACTGCCATCACTGGGGCCACAGTGGGCGGAGACTTGGATGGCCTGAAAGTAACGACCGGGCTAGGCAAAGGCGCGGCCACGCTGCAGACAGGTGCGGATGCCAGCCCCGGGAACACCACCACGGTGAGCATGCTGGATACCAGGTTGACGAACGCTTCGGCCTCGGCGATGACCGCCCTGGCCACCGCGATTCGCAATTTCAACACCGATGCTGGCACCACAACTGGCCCCACCGACGACGACGCGACCGGCCTCATTACCGCTGTCGACACGGCGAACGCCTGGATCTCCAGCCAGCGCGCGCAGTTGGGCGCCGCGCAGAACCGGTTGGGCTATGCGGCTGCCAGCTTGACGACGACGTCGCAGAACGTGTCGGCAGCCAACAGCCAGATCCGCGACGTGGACGTGGCCACCGAGACCTCGCAAATGTCCAAGAGCCAAATCCTGATGCAAGCCGGCGTTTCGGTCTTGGCCCAGGCCAATCAGGTTCAGCAACTGGCGCTCAAGTTGCTCGGCTAGTTCCAATAGGGACGGAAGGCTAGAGGCAACATGAGCTTGGACGACCGCCCTGGGGAGCTGGGTGCCTGGGGCGGTCGCTCCTCTATAGATGCGATTTCTTTCCACCGATGATCAGAACGACATGGGCCGGTATCATGAATCCTCAGGGTGAATAGGGTCAGGAGCACGAGTCAAGCGGCAACCGGAGCAAAGCAATGAACGCCTACCGCACTTACACCAACGCAACCGTCGGCACGGCATCAGCCCCCCGAATCATGATGACCCTGTTCGAAACGGCGCTGCGCCACATGCGCGCCGGGAAGGCCGCGTACGCGATGGGCGACTACCGGACGGGCGGCGACGCGGCGGAGCGAGCGGCGTCCATCGTGATGGGCCTGCAGGCCACGCTAAAGCGCGAGATCGCGCCCAGCCTGTGCGAGCAGCTCGATGCGGTGTACGGTTTTGTGGTTGGCCGCCTGACCTTGGCCATCGGTAACACGTCGGCCCGGTACATGGAAGAGGCAGAGCGTGTGTTACTTCCCATCGTCGAGGCATTCGACCAGGCGGTGGCCAGTGAAGCCGCGACGCCCATCGCGGCGGCCGGGGGCACCGGCCGATGACTGCGACCCGCGATCCTTGGCTGACCACGCTTGAAGAAGGCACCCGTCTCTTGCAGGCGGGCAAGGCCGAGGAAGCGGCACAGGCACTCGCGGGTCTGCAAGCCTTGTGTGCCTCATCCGCTCCGCGACCCTCTCCGGCAGTTGTCGCGCAAGCGCGCGAACTGCTCCAGCGCTGTTTCAATGCTGAAGCCAGTCTGCGGCAACGCGTGGTGGAAGACCTGAACCGTCTTGCCTCCAGCCAGCGGGCCCAGGTCTATCGCCATCCCGCTCAAGGGCCGCGCTAGAGCTGTCGATACCCGATCAAGGAGAGTCTTTTCATGGCCAGTTCACCCATCTCGACGACCGGTCCGCTCTTCCAGGCTGGTGGTCTTGCCTCAGGGCTTGATACCACCTCGATCGTCAACAGTATCATCACGGCCGACTCGGCGGCCATGCTGCAGGTTCAGCAGCAGCAGGCGGCCTATTCGGTCCAGATCTCGACCCTGGCCACCCTGACGAGCAAGCTTCAGGCTCTCCAGAGTGCGACCGACACACTCGCCACCTCGGGCGTGGCGCCCATTAAGGCTGATTCGACCTATGCAGACTTCACCGTGAGCGGTTACGCGCTCGTCGAGGGTGACTACACGGTTCAGGTCGAAACCATGGCCCGCGCTGCCAAGATGCGCAGCGATCCCTTCTCGTCCGCCCAAGACCCCAATGCTCTTGGCCTGACCGGCACCCTTCAGTTCAGTATTGACGGTGTTACCAGTCCGAGCACGGCCATCGACATGACCGGCATGAGCCTGTCCGCCCTTGCCGAAGCCATCAACGCGAAAGTCCCCCAGGTGAGCGCAGCGGTGGTCTCTTCCGGCACTGGCTACAGCTTGTCGGTGACCCGCAACAGTACAGGCTTCTCAACCTCGCAGGAAGGGGCTTTGCAGGTCATAGGGGGAGAAGGCTTGAACTTGCAAACCATTCAGCACGCGCAAAATGCTTCGCTGAAAGTGGACAACCTTCAGATCACGAGCAAGAGCAACACCATCACCGGCGCCATCCCCGGTGTGACCTTGAACCTGCGCGGACAGTCGAACGTGGCCACGGATGTCAACTTCGCCCGCGACACCAGCTCGTCCGCTTCGGCCATCCAGAGTTTCATCACTGCCTACAATGACGTGGTCACTCTGCTCAACAGCCAATTGCGGCCCGATCCAAACCAAGCGGCCACCAACAATCCCCTGGCAGGTACGAATCTTCTCTCCATCCAACGCGCAATGCAGGGTTTGCTCTCCACGAAGGTGAACACCAGCGGCACAGTGCAGACCTTGTCTGACCTCAACGTCAGCCTGCTGGATGACGGGACATTGGCGCTCGACAAGCTCCCGCATGGAAACACCTTTGCCGAGGCCATTGCGGCAGACCCAAGCGGCGCTAATAAGCTATTCACCACTGCCAAGACTGGCGTCGCGGCACTGGTCGACGCCTTGGTCAAGCGCCAGGTCGAGACTTCGACTGTGGTGTTGCCCGATGGCAGCAAGCTGGCGGTGGAGGGGGGATTGGAGGGCGAGACCACGCTATTGAAAAACAGCATCACCGCCCTGGACGACACGGTCAGCTACTGGCAGACGTATTTGGACAACGAGCGCACACGGCTGACGTCCCAGTTCACTGCCATGGAACAGACGGTCGCCACGCTCAATACGGCCAGCAACTACCTGAACGCGCTCTTCTACGCTAGCACCAATACCAGCTACAAGACCACCAGCAAGGGGTGAAGCTACCGCGCCATAGCGTCGAGGGCGTCCTCCGCCTTGATCTCCAACACCAGTTCCACGCGGCGATTGGTTTCGCGCCCCTGGGGCGTGCGGTTGTCAGCGATGGGCCGCGACGAGCCCTGGCCGGCAGCGCTGAGTAACTTGCCGTCGATGTGGTGAGCGCCCTGCATATAGCTGGCCACGGCCGCGGCGCGCGAGGCGGACAGATCCCAGTTGTCGCGGAAGCGCGTGTGCGCCGCGGTTTGGTCGTCGGTGTGGCCTTCGATGCGGATGGCCCGACGAAACTGGGCCAGTTCGATGGCGATGGCGTCCAGCACGGGAATCATCTCGGGCCGGATTGCGGCCTGCGAAGGATCGAAGAAGTGAGACGCTGACAAGCGAATCATCAGCCGGCGCCCCTCCGTGCGCATGAGCACCGTGGGCGGAACGTCGGGCCTTTCGAGCAGGAGTCCCTTCAGCCTCTTTTCGATGCGGCGGCGCACCGCCTCGACCGCTTCGACCTCCTGGTGGTTTGGGCGCTGGTCCCCTAGGTTGGTCACGCAGCCACCCTCGAGCACCGGTCCATCGAAAATCGGAACCTCGTCAATGCCGCCCGTGCCCTTGTAGTGCATGGCGAATTTGATGCCCTTGACCACTTCGGTCATGCGCTTCTGATCGATGCGGCTCACCGAGTACATGACCACGAAGAAGGCGAAGAGCAGGGTCACGAAGTCGGCATAGGAAACCAGCCAGCGCTCGTGGTTTTCGGGTTCCTCGGCGGATTCGCGCTTCCTCGCCATGGTCTAGGCCTTGCCCCCAGCCGGTTTGTGGCCGCCGGCGTAGGCACGGATCTTCTCCTCAAGCACGCGCGGGTTCAAACCGGCCTGGATTGAGAGCACGCCCTCGGCGATGAGGACTTGTCGCTCCTTCGCCAGGGTCAGCTTGCGTTTGATCTTGGTGGCAATCGGCAGGAAGAGGATGTTGGCACTACCTACACCGTACACGGTGGCCACGAAGGCAACCGCAATGCCACCCCCAAGCTTGGACGGGTCATTGAGGTTCTCCATGACGTGAATCAGCCCCAACACAGCACCTAGAATGCCAATGGTCGGCGCGTAGCCACCCGCGGACTCAAAGACCTTGGCCCCCACCGTGTCTTCCTCGAAATGGCGCGTGATCTCCGTCTCCAGCGCGTCACGGGTCACAGCCGCGTCCACTCCATCTACGATAAAGCCCACAGCCCGCCTGAGGAAGTCGTCTTGAATGCCGGGAAGGCGTTGTTCCAGCGCCAGCACGCCATCCCGTCGTGCGACACCCGCCAGCTCCACGATCTGTTGCACGATCTGGTCCAGGTCACTCTTCTTGTCCCGCAAGGCCATGGCTGCCAGTTTCAATCCGCGCAAGAAGTCCTTCAGGGGATAACTGACCGCTACGGCGCCGATAGTGCCACCAAAGACAATTAGCGCAGCCGTACCCTGGACAACGGATCCGACGTGTCCTCCCTCCAGCAGTTGTCCGAGAAGAATGCCACCGATCGCGAGAATGATGCCAAGGAGTGTTGCGATGTCCATGGGCTATGTCTTTCCTGGCTGGCCAGTGTCGGGCGACGCTGAAACCACGCGCAGGGCTCCATTGATTTGGCGTCGGTACTCGAGTACCCGGGCCACCACCTCCGCCACGGTCTCTTGCACCAGAAACTGATGGCTGTTGCTCAAGGTGAGCATGGTGTCGGGCGTGCTTTCCACCGTGGCGATGAGCTCGGCATTCACTACCATGGTGTTGTGATCGAGCCGGGTGATGTAGATCATGGTTTCGCGTTCGTGCAATGGGTTTGCGAGAAGGATGAGGGCTGCGCCGAAAGCCGGCGGGCCGGGCGCGTTCGCCGCGGCCCAAGCCAGCCAAGCTAGCGATGGATCATCATCAGATCAGACAGGAGCTGGTCGGCGGTGGTGAGCGTCTTGGCATTGGCTTCGAACCCACGCTGTGCCGTGATCATGTTGATGAACTCCTGCGAAAGGTCGACGTTGGACTGCTCCAGGGTGCCCGCGACGATACTGCCTCGATCCGCGGTGGCCGGCGTTCCCAGGGTGCCGGGTCCTGACTTGGGCGTTTCCTGGTAGAGGGATCCGCCCACGCGCGAGAGCTGGTCAGGGGCCTTGAAATTGCCGAGAACCAGCTGGCCCAGTACCCGGCTCTGACCGTTGGTGAATCCGCCGGTGATCTTGCCATCGCTGCCGATGCTCAGGCTACCAAGGCTGCCTGCGGTGAACCCGGCCTGGGTGACGAAACTCATGGCCGACGAGGCTGCGTACTGGGTAATTCCGTCCAGCCCGCTCCCGCCACTGTCGGTTCCTGTGCCGAAATTGAAGGTGAGGGGCTGGGGGTTGCTGGCGTCGACGGGGTTGAAGTTGTTCAATGTGGTGGTGTTGGAGGTCAGGCGGCCCTGGGTGTCGTACTTCAGCTCCCCGGTGGCCACCTCGGTGGGCAAGCCCGGCGTGCCGCCGGTCAGGTTCCCGCCGTCGGTGACCGCGTGATAGTGCCAGTCCCCGACACTGTCCATGCAGAAGTAGATGTCGAGCTGCACCGGCTTGCCCAGCGAGTCGTAGACCACCATGCTGCTCGAGAAATTGGAGGTGTCCTTGGCATCGGTGACTGTCCAGCCCGCGTAGCCGGTCGCGGCGTCCGGGTTTTCTGTCGGTGTGGCTGTGGCATCCAGATTGCCGCGTATTGTGATGTCGTCGGTGGGTTTGGCAGGCGCGGAGGCGTTGCCAACCTCCAAATCACCCAAGAGCCCGGACGACACGTCGCCGGCCGGGTCAGCCTGCATGCCCTGCACGCGCAGGCCCTCGGAGTTGACCAGGTACCCATCCTTGTCAACCGTGAACTGGCCGTCGCGGGTGTAGAAGGTGCCACTGGTTCCGCCGTAGTCACCCTTGACCACGAACATGCCGTTGCCTTCGATGGCCACGTCGGTGGACTGATTGGTGGTGGTAAAGGCGCCCTGGGACATCAACTTCTGTACGGTGAGTGTGCGCACGCCTAGGCCTTGCTGGCCTGCGCCCCCGACCAGTTGTTGGGTCATCGCGTCTGCGAAGCAGGTGCGAGAGGCTTTGAAGCCCACGGTTTGGCTGTTGGCGATGTTGTCCCCTACCACCGACAGCTCGTCGCTGTTCGCACTGAGGCCACTGTAGCCCGAATACATTGAGGTCAAAAGACTCATGGTTTTCTTCCTTTCCTGTTGTTAGTGATTGTCCTTGGGTTCCTGAATTGATGTAACGTCGTTAAGCGAAATAGGAGTATTTCCGATCATGAGTTGGGTGATTCCGTTCTGGAACGTGACGCCGGTGATAAGACCGCTTGATTGCTGGGTCACCGATACGGGGTTGCCGGAGATGTCGACGGCAGTGATCTTGACGGTGTAGGTTCCGGAAGGCTGGGCGACCCCTGAGTCGTTGAGTCCGTCCCAGGTCAAAGTGTTGCTCCCCGTGCTCATGGCGCCGAACGACTGGCGACGCACTTCGTTTCCGTTGGCGTCGTCGATTTCCATTACGACGTCAGCAGCCGGTGCGGCCAGGGTGGCGCCGATGCTGACGGTTCCGCCCGCGCTGAGGGTCATTTGATCCGCGCTGTAGAATGCTTGCTTGCCCACTGAGGCCACGGCTACCGAAACGACGTCGGTCTGGGAGGACATTTGCTGCAAAGCGAGCATCTGTGTGAGGGTGTCGTTAACGTTTTGCATTTGTTCCAGGGTGGAGAACTGCGCCAGTTGCGACACGAAGGCAGTGCTGTCAACCGGCGCAGTGGGGTCCTGATGCGCAAGCTGCGCTGTTAGAATCTTCAGGAACTCGCTTTTCCCAAGTTGGTTGGAGCCTTGGGCTTTGACCGACGGCTGCGTGGCGGACTGGCCGATGCTGGTGGTGCTCGACGTGTCGATGGACATGGTGATCTCCTTCACGCGGTGATGTGGATGAGTCCTTCCGCCACGGTCGGCAGGGGGGCGCCGTGGGTTGGCCGGTACGGCGCGGGGGCCTCGCCCGCACGTTCTGGGGTTTCGGGCGCCGGCTGGCCCTGCTGCCCGCCTTCTTGTTGGCCAGAATCGAACCGTCCCAACGCAAGACCCTCGCTGGCCAGCGCCGCGCGCGCCTCGGGTGCGCGTGCCTCGAAGAGGTGGGCCATCGATCCGCCCAGGCTGATCTCGGCGCTGCCTTGCCGCACGCGCAGGTGCAAGGCCAGATCCCCGTCCGGAGATTCGATGGCCATGTGCGCCGCATGCGGCAACACAGTCATGCTGAGCCCCTCGTCGCGCGCAGCCTGGGCAGCCAGAGGAGCGGCGTGCGTCGGTAGGTGAGTGGCCCCACGCGGGTCAGTTGGCGGTGTGCTGGTCAAGCTGCTGGGGCTTGGCGCGGGAACCGGCAGCGTTATCTGCGATTGAGCCTGGGCTAGTGAGGCGGTAGCCTGCGCTTCGGTCCGGAGGCCATCCTGGCCGTGAGCCAACGGCGGGGGCAGGGACGTTCCAGGGGCCTCCCCAGGGTTTTCGCCAGTCCGTGGCGCGTGCATGTGTTCTGGGACCTGGGCGATCTCGGCCGGGCGCAGGTGGTGGGTTTGGGAGGAAGAATTGGTGAAGTTCGGGGCCACGATGAAGGCTGCCAAGGACACCAGTGGTTCCGCACTGGGACTATCTGTGCCGTCCTGCGCACGCGCAGATTTTTCTGTGCTGTCCTCTCTGGTGCGAGCGAGTGACTCGGCTAGGGCTTGACTTGCCGGTGCAAGCAAGGCACTTGGTTCTGCTGTAGGTGGAGCGGGCGGGTGCGGAGCACGCGGGGGGGATTGGGGTGGGCTGTCCGTGCCGAGGCCCGCGAAGGGGGTGGTCGGCTCAGGCGCAGATGCTGGGAGCGGTGTCGCAAAGACAGGAGTCGGTCTCTCTCGGCCGCCTTTTGCTGCGGGGACCGTGGCCATGGTCGTAGCCATGGTCGTGGCCGTGGTCGTGGCCGTGGCCGTGGTCGTGGCCGTGGCCGTGGCCGCGACGGGCGGGTGCGTAGTATGGGTGGGGGATTGGGGCGGGCTGTCCGTGCCGATGCCCGCAAAGGGGGTGGCTGGCTCAGGCGCAGATGCTGGGAGCGG
>PMBS01000326.1 GCA_003153015.1 Myxococcales bacterium | reverse complement strand
CCCTCTCAGGGTTCCCATCATCACGTCAGGAGCCATTCCAACAATGCTTTTTGTGAATGCAGGCGGTTCTCCGCCTCCTGCCACACCTGACTGGCCGGGCCTTCGATGACTTCGTCGGAAACCTCCTCCCCGCGGTGGGCAGGCAAACAGTGCAGGAAGATCGCCTGGGCATCGGCCCCGGCCATCAGGGCGCGGTCCACGCCGTAGCCGACAAACGCACGCTTGCGCGCCTCGGCCTCCTCCTCCTTGCCCATGGAGGCGAACACGTCGGTGGAGATGACGTGGCGCCCGGCCACCGCCTGGCGCGGATCGCGGACCACCTGGATTTGGCCGTGCCCTTTGCGACGAGCCGTCTCAAGTACGTCCTGATTTGGCTGGTAGCCGTCCGGACAGGCCAACATCAGATCGAGACCGAGCAGGCCGGCGGCCTCGATCCAGGTGTTGGCCATGTTGTTGCCGTCACCCACCCAGGCGTAGCGCTGGCTGCGCAGCACCTGCACGACGTCCGGCACAGCGCCCGCAAGAGTCCTGGTTTCGCCTTCCACGATGTGAGCGTACACGGTCTGCAAATCCGCCAGAACCTGGCAGGGATGCAGCAGATCCGTGAGGCCGTTGATCACCGGCACCGTGGCGTAGTCCGCCAGCTCCTTCACCCGTTCGTGGCCGAAGGTGCGCACCATGATCCCGTGGCAGTAGCGCGACATCACGCGCGCGGTGTCCTTGATCGGCTCACCCCGGCCGAGCTGGGAGTCGTTGCGGCCCATCACGATCGCGTGACCACCCAGTTCCCAGACTGCCACCTCGAAGCTCACACGGGTGCGCGTGGATGCCTTCTCGAAGATGAGCGCCACCACGCGCCCAGGCCGGGTGGCGTGCGGCGTGCGCACTTGGCGCAAGAAACGCAGCTCCTCGGCGCGTCGGATCAGCGCCGTGAACTCGGCCTCGGTGATGTCCCACAAACTGAGAAAGTCGCGCTTGTTGCCCATGATTCACACCTCGGACAATACTGCATCAAGGATGGACAAGGCCTCGTCGATCTCGGCTCGGCCTACCACCAGCGGCGGAGCGAAGCGCACGACGTTCCCACCCGCCACCGAGAGCAGCAGGCCATGCTCGCGCGCCTTGACCACCACAGCGGCCGCATCATTTTCCATGACCAGACCCTGCAGCAGGCCCCGGCCCCGCGTACAACGTGTCTTGGGCCGCCGCCGCTCAGCTAGGCGCGCGAGCGCGGAGCCCAGGTAGGCGCCGGACTCCTGGCAGCGCCCGAGCAGGTTCTGCTCGTCCATGACCTGTTGAACGTACAGTCCTGCGGCCGACGCCAGCGGGTTGCCGCCGAAGGTCGCGGCGTGGGTACCGGGCGCGAAGGCCTCGGCGACCGTCTCGTTGGCCAACATGGCGCCCATCGGCACGCCTCCGGCCAGGCCCTTGGCCAGGGTGACGATGTCCGGCACCATGGCCTCACGCTCAAAGGCGTAAAAGGTTCCCGTGCGGCCCACGCCAGTCTGCACTTCGTCGAAGATGAGCAGCGCGCCCCGCTCGCTGCACACGCGGCGCAACTCCTGCAGATACCCCGGCGGCGGGAGGTTGATGCCGCCTTCGGCCTGGATGGGCTCGGCGATCACCGCACAGGTGCGTTCGGTGATCGCTTTGCGCGCCGCCTCAGCGTCGCCAAAGGGAATAAAGCGCACGTCAGGCAGAAGCGGGCCGAAGCCTTCGCGATACTTGGCTTGCCCGGTGACCGACAACGCGCCCATGGTGCGGCCGTGGAAGCTGCCCTCGAACGAGATCAGCTCGATGCGTTTGGGTTGGCCGCGCACCACAATCTGGTAGCGCCGCGCCAGCTTGAGCGCGGCCTCGTTGGCCTCGGTGCCGGAGTTGCAGAAGAACGCCTTGCCGGTGAACGCCCGCCGCGCCAGCGCTTCGGCCAGCCGGATCTGGGCTTCGATGAAATACAGATTCGACGTGTGATGCAGGCGCGTGGCCTGCAGGGCGAGGGCCTGCGACAGGCCGGCGTGGCCGTGGCCCAACACGCAAACCGCGATCCCAGCGGTCATGTCCAGGAAGCGGCGCCCATCCACGTCCCACAGGACGCAGCCTTCCCCGCGGCTCATCACCACAGGAGCCCGGTTGTAGTTGTTGATGAGGAGCTTTCGGCCCGCGGCCAGTAGTTCTTCGCTTAGGGACATGGAGCGGACACCATAGCAAATGTCGCTCGGATTCGCAGGCGCCAACCAGGATCTCGCAGGGCGCGATCCAATGCGGTGCTGGCTAGCTTTCTCACCACAGAGAGCACAGAGAACACAGAGGCCGGAAGGAAGGAAAGGGTTCGGACCAGACAGGAGCCCACCCTTTCATGGTTCCGGTCCGGCTCTGTGACCTCTGTGCCCTCTGTGGTGAAACAGCTAACTTCGATCCCCCGTTCCTGCGATGCTGGCTAGGCCCTGCCGCGCTGACTGCTGAACGCCGCCGGATCGGCGCCCACGGTTTCGTGGTAGGCCTCGTCCCAGGAAGAAGCCACGGAGGCGTCAAGCACCAGATTGGGACGGACCGACGTGGGTAGCCAGCCGCCGGCACTGATTTCGCTCTCGAGCTGGCCGGGGGCCCAGCCAGCGCAGCCCAGCAGAAGCTTGAAGACCGCCGGACCTTGGCCACGAATCAGCGCGGTGAAAGCCGCCAACTCGCCGGTGACCCCGATCTCGGATCCAACCGCCATTTCCCCGGGCAGGGGTTCTGCACCGCGGCGGTAGATCAGCCATCCGGCCGCAGGCGCCACTGGCCCACCTAGACGCACGGGCGAGGCGAACGAAGCGGTCTCCGGGATCTGGTGCCCCTGCGGCAACAACTCTGACGATGCCAGAAGCTCGCGCACCGACATCAGCTCACGGCCGTTGATAACCCAGCCAAGCGCGCCGTCTCCGCCGGAGCGGCCCAACAGAACCACGCTGTGCTCGAAGTTGGGGTCGTGCAAGGTGGGCGCCGCCAGCAGCATGCCCGGGGCCAAATTGTCTCTTGCGGCGTCCTTCGCCATATATGTTTGATTCTACGCCAGGGTTGGGTGTGGCGGGTGATAAAGGATCTGCCGTACAATGCTCCCCATGCCCACCATCAAGCGCATCGGAGTGCTCACCGGTGGCGGCGACTGCCCTGGCCTCAACGCCGTCATCCGGGCCGTGACCAAGACGGCCATGCACATCTACGGCCTCGAAGTCTTTGGCATCGAGGACGGCTTCTTGGGGCTCATCCAGAACCGCAT
>PMBS01000227.1 GCA_003153015.1 Myxococcales bacterium | reverse complement strand
ATCTTGTGGGGCCTGCTGGCAGCCACTTTCGCGGCGCTGCTCTTGGGCGTCGCGCACTGGCCCACGGCGGTACTGGCTCCCATGGACTTCTCTACCTTCTTGGCACCCTTCGCCACGGTGAGGGGCACGCCGGCCATCGCGCAGATGCTCTCGCCCGCGTTGGTCACGGCGGTCTTTGCCCTACTGCTGTCCGACTTCTTCGACACCATGGGCACGGTGGTGGCGGTGGGCGAGCAAGCCGGGTTCGTCGACGCCCAGGGCCGCGTGCCCGGGTTGAAGCGCATCCTGCTGGTGGACGCGAGCGCGGCCGCGGTGGGCGGCCTGTTCGGCGCCAGCTCCATCACCACCTACGTGGAATCAGCGGCGGGCGTTGCCGAGGGTGGCCGCACCGGCCTGACCGTAGTTGTAACCGGCCTGCTCTTCGCTGTGGCTGCGTTCTTCTCGCCCGTCATCGCCATGGTAGGCGGCGGCTACCGTCTGCCCAATGCAGCCCACTACTCACAGTTCGTGGGTTCGGGCTTTCGTGCGCCGCCCGATGTGCTGCCGCCGGCGGGATTGGGTGACGCCTTTGTCTATCCCATCACTGCGGGCGTGCTCATCTTCGTCGGATTTCTGATGATGCACGCCATCCGCAACATCGAATGGGACGACTGGGAAGAGTCCTTCCCCGCCTTCCTCACCTTCGTGTGCATCCCGCTCACCTACAGCATCAGCAACGGAATCGGTCTGGGCTTCATCAGCCACACGCTCATCAAGCTCCTACGCGGCAGGGCCCGCCAGGTGCACGGCCTGATGTACGCCGTCAGCCTGGCGTTTCTCGTCGGGTTTGTTCTGCAGTCAAGATAGCTGCGTACATCTTCGGCCGACGGGTTCCCCTGCAGCGGCGGTAGGTTGCACCCGCCGAGAATGAGGTAATCTCGAAATGGAGGCCCTGTGATGTTGTCGCTGCGTGACCGATTTCCTGGGACCAAGAATCTTGCCCACGTGACGCTTGGGTGCTTACCCACGCCGGTCGAGCCAGTGCCAAAGCTGGCTCGGCTGCTTGGCCTCCAGTCCCTCTTTGTCAAACGGGACGATATCTCAGGTGGCGCCTACGGCGGCAACAAAGTCCGCAAGTTGGAGTTTCTGCTGGGCCAGGCATTGGCCGAGAACCGGCGCGCGGTAATCACTTTCGGAGCGGTCGGTTCCAATCACGCGCGAGCGACGGCCGTGTATGGCGGGCAACTGGGACTGCAGGTCCACGCCGTGCTCGCGCCACAGCCGTCCACGCCCGGGCTGGAAGCTAACCTTCGCGCCGATCGGGCCGCCGGTGCCACCTTGCACTTCGTCGAGTCCTATGCCGAGGCCCTTCGCCGCGGAGCTGAGCTGCGTGACGAGATCGCCCTTCGCGATGGCATTGAACCGTTCGTCATCCCGTTCGGCGGAACGAATTCCCGAGGAACCATCGGGTTTGTGAACGCCGCGATCGAGTTGGCCGGACAGATTGAAGCCGGTGCGCTGCCGGAACCTGACCTCATCTACGTCGCCTACGGCTCGACTGGGACAGCCAGCGGGCTTGCCATCGGACTGGCGGCTGTCGCACTGAGGACTTCTGTGGTCGGCGTGCGAGTCGTGCCCGCAGAGTCCACCAACCCCGAGCGCACCAGGCGTGTGATGGAGGAAGCGATCGACTTGCTACGCGAACTCGATGCTGGCTTCCCCCGGGTAAGGCCGGAGAACGTAGCGCTTGAAGTGCGTGATGGTTTTCTCGGCGGCGGATACGCAACGGCCACCGCGGAGAGTCTCGAAGCCGTCGCCCTGGCGAAGGCCAATGACATGCATCTCGAGACGACCTACACAGGCAAGGCCTTGGCGGCCCTGGTCGCCGATGCGAGAGCCGGCAGACTTGCCGGGAAGACGGCGCTGTTCTGGAATACGCACAACTCGCGCTAGTCTCCTTGGCCTTGGCTGGATGTTGCTGCTCGCATCCGTCGGACTAGATCCACGGCCGCCTGCTGAGGCTCGGGCGCACCGTATCGCAATTGCAGGTGAGGCATGAGCAGAGCGCGTACGGTGGATAGAAGCACAGGAGGGACGGATCCTGGCAGGACACGGTAGCCGACGTTGCAGGCGAACAAACCTAGCCGGTACCCGCCGCGGCCTCACCGATGCAACGTGCTGCCGATGAGCAGGCCCGCGGCGAAGTAGCTGCCCGAGCGCGACAGCGGCAGGATGTCGTAGGTGTAAGGGTGCGTGTAGGGCACCACCTCGACGAACTCGACCGCGGCGCCGTCGAGCCTGGTGCCTGCGAACAGGTCGCCGAAGGTGCGGCCGTCGGCCGTGGGGTGCCCGGCGCTGATCTCCAGGCTCCGGCCGTCCGCAAGCTTCACACGGATGACGTGGTGATTGGCGACCGGCGTGCGGTTCGTGCGCAGAATGGGAACCGCGACGATGGCGTTACCCTCCACGGTGTAGACCAGATCGCCGGCCTGAAGATCCGCGATGCGGCGATCGCCGTCGGGCGTCGCGATGGGCGTGTCCGGCGACGCACAGACCGGGCACCACCCGCTGGTCGAGTATCGCCATTCCCAGAGGCCGTTCGTGCAGACCGCGATCCGCTGGTAGCACGCCGACGGGGGACAGGCCAGGTTCGGGGTGTCACAGGCGCTGCCTAGGTTGGGTATGTACGACGGGCACGGGGCCGCATCGGGCCCGGTCCCGGCCGGATTGTCGCAGGTCATGACCGGCGAGCCAATGGGTTGGCCGTTGCACGGCCGGGTGAACGGCCCAATCGCGCAGGTCGTATCGCAATTGCAGGCGAGGCATGAGCAGAGCGTGTACGGTGGGTAGAAGCACAGGAGGGACGGATCCTGGCAGGACGCGGTACCCGCATCCGTGTAGCAAGCCGCCGACGTGGGCGCCGTGCAGTAGGCGGGGCCCGCTTGCAAGGTCCAGACGCCCTTGCTGCAATAGCCGGTGGTACGGCATTCGAGGCGCGGCTCGGTGCCCCACGAACAGTGAACGGTGACGCCCGCGCAGGGGCTGCCCGCGGCCGGCATGTCCGCCGGGCAGGCGACGACGACACCTCCGTCCACGCTGGAACTGCCACCCGTGCCGCTGCTGCCACCCGCGCCGGCGCCGCCACTGCCGCGGCCGCCGGTTCCGGTCGCGCCACCGGTACCTGGGCCGCCGCCCTGTCCGGTGGTACCCCCGCCAGTTCCCGTCGCGCCACCGGTGTCCGGACCTCCGCCCTGTCCCGTGGTACCTCCACCAGATCCTCCCGAAGCCACCGTCGACGAACCACCGGTCGCCAGACCGCCGCTACCCGAGGTTCCGCCCGCGCCGGCGCCGCCCAGGCCGCTCACGCCTCCCGCGCCGACAGTGCCACCACCGCCCGCGCCGCCGCTCGCCTGGCTACCGCCCGAGGCCACGACCGCATCCGAAGACGCCGCAGCGTCCACTGGACGCGCCTTCGTCGATTTGCCACAGCCATTCGCCGCGAGGGTCATGGCGATGTTAACGAGGAGCAAGAATGCAATCCGGGAGTGTGTCTTCATGATGGAGTGGTCTCAAGCGTAGTACAGAAGGGATGCTTGGCTAGACAGCACCGTCCGCACGGCGCGCGCGTCTGTGGCCGGGAACACAGAAGACTTCCCTGATGCGCGGGCCTGCCCGGAGACATCGTTCGCGCACGTCACCGGTGCATCCCGCCCATCTTCTGGAAAGAGATGAAGTGGTTGAGACGTTCATATTTGATGGTCTTCACGAATCGCTCGGCGTGTGGATTGCAGTTTGGACTTTGCGCGTCCGCTCGTTGATCGCAGATGCGATCATGGCGATGACAAACTGAAGGGTCAACGGAGGCATCGGGCGGCAACCTGCCCGTTCAGACCTGCCGATTCAAGCTGCTGATCTTCGTGAATTTATGCGAGAATTCTAGCGATGCCTTTTTGGACAGCACGGCGCCAAAAGAGAACTACAGGCATGCTGATGATGCTATAGACCCGCAAGCCGGCTGGTTGTACTCTCGCCGCCATGGCTAGAAGCTGGTCGAAAGGATGGACGCCAAGGCAGGTACTTGTGATTCTTGCAATCACGTTCTCAGCGGGCTGCGACTGCAAAATGTTGAAGGGCGAGGATCAATGCAAGACCGAAGACACGACCAGCGCAAAGATAGTTGGCTGTGACTCGGTGGAATACAAAGGATGTCTCTTTACCCCGATCGGGTGCTCAACCGGGCTCAGCAGCGCCGGGAGCGTTCATGTCACCATGGGTTCCGGCTCCTGCGATGCGACCTTCTACAACGTAGTGTGTACAAACGGGTGCCTGTCGGCGGTCTCGAGCTCGCCGTAGCGACTCTATCCCGGAGCATCTGAGGCATCCCCTCATCTACCTGCCCAGGAGGTGGCTGCTCGCATCCGGCTCGCATCCGTCGGACTAGATCCACGGCCGCCTGCTGAGGCTCGGCCGCACCGCAGATGGCGGAGACGACCGCAATGCCATCTGCTCCCGCGCGGACGACATCCGCGATGTTGGCTGCATTCAGGCCGCCGATGGCCACCAGGGGATGACGGGAATACGCCCTGATGCGGGCAAGGCCTTGCAGGCCCCAGGCACCCTTCGTGTCCGTCTTGTTGGCAGTCGCGAACACGGGACTCACGCCCAGATAATCCACCTCCAGGTCCTGGGCTTCTTCCACGTCTTCCCAGCGTTCCACCGTAAGACCGACGATCGCCCCTGGCCCCAGCAACCGCCGGGCCATGGGCACGGACATGTCCTGTTGGCCCAGGTGGACGCCATCGGCCCCCACGGCCAGGGCAACGTCCACGCGGTCATTGACCAGCAGGGGCACGCCGGCGGGAGCCAGGCGCTCCTTGAGCCGCAGGGCTAGCAGGGCTTGCTCGACGAACAGAAAGTCCGCACGTGCCCGGCGCGCTCGGCGGCAAGTGCGGGCATCCCGGCGTAGTTGCTCAGCTTCTCAACTGCGCGTCCTATTTCATGGTTCTTGGCCCTGACGTTTCTCAAAAACATTCATCCAACGGCGACACCGCTCCTGTATGGCCGAGCGCTGACCGGGTGAGAGTTTCGCGGCTGTCGAGTCGCGGAGCTTGGAATAGGAGTCGTCCTCCGCGTCCTTGCTGATGGCAGCAGCGAGATTCGCCCAGAGATATGCCTTCGCCTTGTCTTTCGGCACACCTTCGCCTTGGTCATAGGCAGCGCCGAGGAGCGCCTGAGCCTTGGCAACTCCCTGGTCAGCGGCCTTTCTCAACCAGCGAACTGCCTCTGCGTCGTCTTGTGGGACACCTTCGCCGAGGTGGTAGGCGCGGCAGAGGTTGAATTGGGCCCGGGCCAGTCCCTGGTCGGCAGCCTTCTTGTACCAGCGGACAGCTTCTGTATGGTCCTGGGGCACACCTTCGCCTTCGTCGTAGGCGCTGCCGAGGCTGAACTGTGCCGCGGCCAGTCCCTGGTCAGCAGCCTTCTTGTACCAGCGGACAGCTTCTGTATGGTCCTGGGGCACACCTTCGCCGAGGTGGTAGGCAACGCCCATGCGCTCCTGGGCATCGGCATTCCCTTGGTCAGCGGCCTTCTTCCACCAGCGGACAGCTTCTGTATGGTCCTGGGGCACACCTTTGCCGAAGTAGTAGGCGCTGCCGAGGCTGAACTGTGCGTCTGCATCCCCTTGGTCAGCAGCCTTCTTCCACCAGCGGACAGCTTCTGTATGGTCCTGGGGCACACCTTTGCCGAAGGGGTAGCCATCCGGCGATCAGGCAAGGTGGAAGCGGCTTCGAGAAGCGCGATCGTTTCTACCCCAAAATCCCGACAGGGCGCTCGGAGGGACCAGATTCAACCCCCGCAAGGTTTTGGAGATGAACCAGATTGCGCATCCTGAGATGATGCGCGTGCTGTCGCGGCCTCTGCGACGCTCCATGTGGTCAAGCGACCAGGTCGAGAAATCGCCTCACGAGTTCGAAGGCGCGTCGGGAGTATCTGTCCCGTTCGTCAGGTGAGGTGGCGTCGTAGAAGACGGCGACCTGCCGCGGGCCGTAGGAGTTGACGGTCGCGAACTTCGCTCGGAGGCACTCGACGGCCTTTGCGATGATGGGATCCTCTGCTTGCTCCCGCCAGGCATGTGCAACGGCCTCCATCCCGCCGGGCGCGTGGTCAAGGCAGAAGCAGAAGTCGTAGGAATCCTTCGGCTTGTCTCGCCCCGCTAGCGCATGCGCTTTCATCACCAGAAAATCGGGGACCGATGCGACCAGCAGGTTTACGCGATTGTGCGCGCCCGAGATCATCTGCCCTTCGATTGGCACACGCTCGGGATGCAGAAACGCAGCGGCGCAGCCGTCGGCGTCAAGGGGCCTGAATCCTGGCACAATCCGATCGAGCTTGCGCCTCCGTCGTCTCATTGGGGCTTTGAGGAAGTCAACCTCGACAACGACGACTGGCCCCCCATCGTCGAGGTCAACGGCTGCGCGAAGCTTGTACTGCTGGTCGGTCTTTTCGTATCGCCCCGTGGCCAGCAACGATCTGATGATCTCGGCATAGCGCCCCTCCTGGAGCTTGTCCGCGTCGAGCGCCAGGTCGACATCGATGCTCCCGACGTGGGGCTCCTCGCTGTTTGGCAGCAGGAGGTCAGGCACCCATCCGCCCACGACGACGATGCTGTCGGCAAACCATGACCCGAGTACCTGTCCGAGATCGATGAGAACCCGCTTCGCTGCCTCGATATCGCGTTGGCCGTAGTCGTGCTGCGTGCGGGGCTCGGTCGTCATGGCCGCGCCACCGCCTTCCAGGCTGGCAGTATCTTCTGCGCCGCCAAAGCCTCGGCAGCTTCCTCACCCCGGCCCCCTGCATGGATGAGATCGACATAGGTCTGAACAGGGTCGGTGCAGCCGAGTACGTGTTCTCCGACGTGCGAATCGGCTTCGAACGAAAGAAAGACACCCGAATCGTTCGGGATCAGCACGACAACGTTCTCCCCGGAGTCGACCTCCTTGGCCTCGGCATTCCGCGCGAACATCTCCAAGAACTGAGCATCGACGTAGAGCCAGGTCTTTGGTTGGCGCACGTGAGGCGCCTGGCGCTCGGCTGCGGAGAATGCGGCATAGGCAGCCATGTTGCCAGCTTCGACGCCCAGGCGGTAGAGGGCTTCGCGGAGAGCGGTTCCCTTGAGCAGGGTGAAGTAGCTGCGGCGCTCGTGCCGATCAAAGCGATATGCCTCGCTCCAGGCCGCCAGCAGGCCGCGCGGGTCTCGGACCCGGATGCCGGAGCGATCGTCCAGCCCTTCGACGAATCCTTCGTCACGGAGGTGCCGGACAACCTTGTTCACCAAGCCCAGGCTGACCGGCCGGTCGCCACGCAGTTGCCAACAGGTATTCGTTTGCAGGTCTCGCTGTCTCCATACTCTACCGGCGTGACCGGGGCTCAGGAGAACGCGCACCACCCTCGCGGCCGCCGTGGTCCCGAGATTTGCCCCGCGAGTTGGCCGCACGTGAAAGGGTGGGATCCCGGCACGCTCGATGCGAAGCAGCCCGGGCAGATCGATCCTGCAGTTGCCCGCGAGGTCGATCCAGCCCCACCCCTCTTGTCGACAGAGGTCCGCCAACCGCGGAGACACGAACGGCGTCGCGAGAACCGAGACAGCCGGCTCCTTGGACGGCGGCGGCAGTCGTTGGCGAGCCCAGGCAGGAAAGGCCCCAGGGCGGACGTCGCTCTTTGCATGCACGTAGATGCGTGCTCGGGACTTGCCGGCGGTTCCGATCTGGACTACCGCATCGGCGCCGTGATCCCCGGGGGCTCGCAACAGAGAGGCAGAGCTTTCGGTGTGAAGCCAGTCGATATCTGCGAAGAGCCGCCGCACGCTATCTAGGAGAGCACGCTCAAGGGAGAGACCCTTCGATGACGTGTTCACCGATTCTCGCTTGTTCACGATCTCATGAACATAGCATGATTCGTGAACATGGCCAGCCTGGCTACGCCTTTCTCGGCGGAAGACCGACTCCGAAGTTCCGGGGTTCGCGCGTCCGCCCGCACCAGATTGAGCGTCTGGTTGCATCCCGGTACGCGTGCGCTCGGTATGACTGGAACCAATCTCCCAAAAACGCGGGCCTGCGATCCCGATGAGCGCGGCGACATTCTTGCCGAGCCACTTGATTTCGTTACACTTCCCTTGCGACGGCAGCCGCGCTGAGCGCGGCCAAAATCCCGCGTATCGGCCTGCTCGTCCCCGGGCATACGTGTATTCGGTCGCGGGCTTTGCGCATGCGGCTGCCTCCATAGCAGGATTGTCGGCGAGCGACGGCCGTTGTTGCTTCGCCTACCCAGGAGGCGGCTGCTCGCATCCGGCTCGCATCCGTCGGACTAGATCCATGGCCGCCTGCTGAGGCTCGGGCGCAGCGCAGATGGCGGAGACGACCGCAACACCATCCGCTCCCGCGCGGACGACCTCCGCGATGTTGGCTGCATTCAGGCCACCGATGGCCACCAGGGGATGGCGGGAATACGCCCTGATGCGGGCAAGGCCTTGCAGCCCCCAGGCACCCTTCGTGTCCGTCTTGGTGGGAGTCGCGAACACGGGACTCACGCCCAGATAATCCACCTCCAGGTCCTGGGCTTCTTCCACGTCTTCCCAGCGTTCCACCGAAAGACCGACGATCGCCCCTGGCCCCAGCAACCGCCGGGCGATGGGCACGGACATGTCCTGTTGGCCCACGTGGACGCCGTCGGCTCCCACCGCCAGGGCAACGTCCACGCGGTCATTGACCAGCAGGGGCACGCCGGCGGGAGCCAGGCGCTGCTTGAGCCGCAGGGCTTGCTCGACGAACACGCGGGTAGGAAGGTGCTTCTCCCGGAGTTGAACCCAGGCGACACCACCCCGCACCGCCTGCATCACCACGTCTTCCAGACAACGTCCCTGGCAGAGATCGCGATCCGTTACCAGCATGAGGCCCTGGATTCTGCGGTCCCGCATCTCACGACCCCAAGCGGATGCGGCTTTCCAAATCCTGCTGGGTGAGGCAGTAGAGCGCATCCACAATGCACACCTGGAGTGTGCCGGGACCGCGGGCGCCTTCCGCAGCCATCTCGCCTGCGATGCCCATCACGATCGCGGCCTGGGCCGCCGCCCGCATCGGGTCGGGCTCGACGGCGGCGAAGGCGCCACAGAGAGCGGACGCCGTGCACCCCAGTCCGGTCACGCGGGTCATCATGGGATGGCCGTTGCGCACTTGGATCAGGCCAGCCTCACCCACGATATAGTCCGTCTCCCCGCTTATGCAGACTGTGGATCCGAAGGCCTGATGAAGGCTCTGCGCAGCCGAAAGCGCCTCCGAGGCCGCATTCACGCTATCCACGCCCTTGCTGCGTATCCCATCACTACAGAGGGCCATGATCTCCGAGGCATTGCCCCGGATGATACAGGGCCGGGCCGTGTTGATCAGGTCCCGAGCGGTGGATGTGCGGTAGGTCGTGGCTCCGGCTCCCACGGGATCGAGCACGATGGGAATGCCGCGCTTGCAGGCGTGCTCGGCGGCCGCGAACATGGAACGGATCCAGGCCGCGCTCAGGGTTCCGATATTGATCACCAGGGCGGCTGACAGTGCGACCATCTCCGCCATCTCCTCCTCGGCATGGGCCATGACCGGCGAGGCGCCCAGGGCCAGCAAAGCGTTGGCGGTATTGTTCATCACCACGTAGTTGGTGATGTTGTGCACGACTGGCGCCCGTCGCCGGATTTCTTGCACTGATGCCCAGGTGTTCAGCAGGTTTGTCATGCGGGTATTCTACGTGCAGTTTAGGACGCTGCCGCTGGCCGATTTTGGCGATCCAGCTATTATGCGCGAATGATCTGGTGACGGCGCCGCTCGAGATACCGCTCAGGATGCCCTCCTCGCGAGTTAGACGGCGGCCATTCTCGTGCGACAGGAGCCGTGGTACGCTGATTGAACTAACTCCGGAGGCCCTCATGTCAAAGCTGCGTTTTTCTGCTGCTTCTTTGCTTCTTGCCGGACTGTCTTTCTCCTGTGGCGACAGCGGGAGTATTCCAGTCGACGAGCTACCCGCCAAGTACGCCACGGCCGTGTGCACGGCGCTTCAGAATTGCGTGGGCCCGGCGGTCTTCTCCCTTTTTCTCGGCGGTGCCAACTGTGTGGACCTGACCACCAAGCGGCTCGAAAACGGAACCTTCGCCCTCATGCAACAGAAGATCACAGCCGGCACCATCAGATACGATGGCAACAAGGCTCAAGCCTGCTTCGACGCCCTTAGCAGTCTCACTTGCGATGGGCTACTGCAGCGCGACCAACCGGCTTGCCTGGCGGCGCTGGATGGCGTAGTGGCGCTGGGGGGCGACTGCGATATCAACGAGGAGTGCGCGGGCAGCGCCATCTGCCAGTCGAGCACCGGCACCTGTCCTGGCAAGTGCGTGGCGCTCTTGAGTGCGGGGCTAGCCTGTTCGGCTGACGGCGACTGCGCCAGCGGCCTGCAGTGCTCCAGTGAGACCAGTCTGTGCGTGAAGCCGGCCGTTGTCGGCGACGCCTGCGAATATGGATCGCCACCCTGCAGCCCGGGTTTGCTTTGCTTGGGCAAGGACGAGACCGCTAAGACACCGGGCGTGTGTCGCAGCGCCGCCGACGCCTTCAGCGCTGCCGCGGGCGCTGCTTGCGATCCAGCCGCGGGAATTCTCTGCACCTCAGGGGTTTCCTGCGTCGCGGACCACATCGATCTGGTCGGCCAAAAACTGGTTTGGACATGCGTCGCGATTGGCTCGTATCCAGCAGGCGGAGCATGCAAGCCCGGCTTTCCAAACGCCTGCGCGGCCGGCACCTACTGTCAGACGACTGCGCTAACGCCGCTCAGCGGCACCTGCACCGCGATTCCAGACGCCAAGCAGCCCTGCGGCACTGGGCTCGATGCCCAGTGCCAGCCCGACGCCGTGTGCGTGGCGAATCTCTGTCAAAACTACGCCGCCAACGGCGTAAGCTGCACTGGGAACGCCATGTGCTACAGCGGATACTGCGGCACCAGCGGTGGGTGCCAGCTCCCCTTGCCGTGTCAGCCGGCCCACTAGCAAACGGCAGGGACACAGCTCTGCCGACGCTTCGCCGGCGGTCAGATCCGCCTCGTTGTGGGCTTGGTCAAACGCCTGATGTGATCTACGCCGGTGAGCTTGGGAGCGGGTTGGTCTGACTCATCGACAGCAGTTGCTCGGCCTTGCTGTGCGCCTCTTGCAGCGTGAAGACGACGCCGCTGGCACCGTCCTCCGTCAGCTTTTGCGCGCTCTCCTGTCCGTTTGCCTGGGTTCCGGGACGGATCACCAGAATCTGCGTGTGAAGGAGTTTGGCCCGAATTCGTTTGCAG
>PMBS01000340.1 GCA_003153015.1 Myxococcales bacterium | reverse complement strand
GTGTCATATATGAAGAAGTCGTTGTGGATTGTGACCCAACCTAGAGTTGCTGCCCCGCCGGTGGAGGTCGTGCCACCCGAAGGGGTGCTGCCGCCTGTGGTGGTAATCCCGCCCCTGGCCGTGATGCCGCCATCGATGATGATGCCACCCGTGGCGGTCCTTCCGCCCGTGAGAGTCATTCCGCCCGTGGCGGTGATGCCGCCATCGACGGTGCTGCCGCCCGTGGCGGTCTTTCCGCCCGTGGGGGTCATTCCGCCTGTGGCGGTGATGCCACCATCGATGATGATGCCGCCCGTGGCGGTGGTCCCGCCGGCAACGGTGGTCCCTCCAGTCCTGGTGGTGCCGCCGGTAAGGGTGGTTCCCCCAGTTCTGGTGGTGCCGCCGGCAACGGTGGTTCCGCCAGCTAGGGTGGTCCCGCCAGTTGGGCTGGCAGTGGACCCTCCAGTGGCAACGCCGCCGGTGCTCGCGGAGGTTCCGCCGGAGACCGCACCTCCAGATGGCGAGCCACCGGAGCTGCCGCCGGTGGCCGGTTGTCCGCCCGCGCTGCTGGTGCCGCCCGAGTTGGCCGCGCCGCCGGTAGCGCCGGCTCCGCCGCTGCGACCGCCGGTGGCATTGGTGGTCGACGGCGCGCCGCTGCCAGAGCAGCCAACCGCCATCGGCGTGCCGACCAGCAGCGCAAGGATGAAAAGCTGTGTCTTCGGAATTGTTTTCATGTTTTCCCCCGGTGTGGCAGACACCTTGAATGAAGATCGCGCTTGTCCCCCAGCGGATTCGGAGCGCCGGGTGCGACCTGGCGTAAGACAGGCTATTGGTTCAAGCAGGTGAATTGGCTAAGAACTAGAAGACAATGCGCAGCGCTCTCGAAGAGAGGAAGTCTGCCGCGCTGGTGGTTTAGGGGTCATTCAGAACCATGAAAGCAAACAACGAGTATCCGTTTGTGTTGCCCCTCTGCGTTCCATTCATCCGCACATACCGCGCGGTGGCCTTGGCAAAAGTTACGTCGGTGACGGAATACGACGCCCCGGTAGTAGTGCTGTACACGTCTGCCCAGGTCGTGGAATCGGCTGACGTCTGAATCTTGAACGCCTTGCCGTAGTTTGAGTACCACTTGAGAATGACCCGGTCGATTTCCGTGGCAGAGCCCAGATCAACCATGATCCATTGCGGGTCGCTCGCCGCGCTCTCCCATCGGGTGGCTGTGTAATTCTGATAGGTCGTGGCCTTGGTTACGCCCGCGGCCGCGTTCGCGCCGTTGGATGAGGAGGCGGTAGCTGTCTTGCCGAGTGCCAAATCGCGCGTCGTACGATCGAAGGCCCTCCAGGTGCCGGCGGCCACGTTCAAATCCCAATCCTGGTAATAGTCCATCTCTGGGATAAGACCGGTGTTGAACTCAAAAGGCAGCCACAGGTAGTTGCCCTGAAAGCCTCCCGTAGGTATCCAACGATCACCATCGTACATGTAGACGGTCCCTTGCGTGCCCGCAAACGGGAAAACGAAATCACACTGCGTTTCCCACGAAACGTTTGAGCCGGGCGTGTTTACCATCGTTGCAGCAGACCAAGGTCCAGCCAAATTGGTTGCGGTGTAGTACCGGGTGGGTGACGGATCAATCATGTTGGTTTCGGAAAGCCCATAGTAGTAGGTGCCGTTGCGTTTGAAGATGTGGGGAGCTTCGCGACTGCCCTCGTTCCACAGGTACATTTGCTTATCCAGAGTCAAATAGTCCGCCGACAATCGATAGATGCCGTGTGCCTTGTTGGTGCCGGTCCCCCACCAAACATACGCTAAATACGCTGTCCCGTCGTCGTCCTGGAACACCGACATGTCCCCAATGACGAAGCCATCCACGAGAGTCTGGCTCTTGAACGTGAATTGTCCGTCAGGAGTCGAGCCGGTTGCTATGCCAAAGTATGCGCCGTTCCCAATGTACTTCAGGAAGATCACGTACTGTTTTGTCGTGGCGTTGTACAGGATGTCCATTCGGTTGGCATCGCCGGTGGTTGTGAGTACGATGCCCTTGTAGGTCCAATGGACTAGATCGGGCGACGAATAGCAGGTTTGGTTGTGATCATTCGGGGCTCCGCCATACCAGTAGTAGAGGTCACCAAACTTGCGAAGCGCTCCGCTTCGAACGTTGATCAAGTTGCCGTCGGTATCGTACCAGAAGAAGTCGTTGTGGATTGTCACCCAGCCTGTCGTGGCCACGCCACCATCACCGGTGGCGCCACCCGAAGGCGTGCTGCCACCCGTGGCGGTGGTTCCACCCCTGGCGGTGATGCCGCCATCGATGTTGCTGCCGCCAGTGGAGGTCTTTCCGCCCGTGGGGGTCATCCCGCCCGTGGCGGTGATGCCACCATCGATAATGATGCCGCCCGTGGCGGTGCTGCCGCCTGTTCTCGTGGTCCCGCCCGTGCCTATGGTTCCGCCGGTTCCAGTGGCGCCGCCTGTTCTCGTAGTGCCACCTGTCCCGGTCGTTCCACCGGTTTGGGGGTTCCCGCCGGATGGTCCCCCACCCTGACCACTTCCTCCGGTGGCACTGACCCCTCCAGTGGCAACGCCGCCGCTGCTGATGGAGGTGCCGCCGGCGCCGCCTGACTGCGAGCCACCGGTGCTACCGCCGGTGGCGGGCTGTCCACCCGCGCCGCCGGCCGTGTTGGTCGTGCCACCCCTAGCGCCGGCTCCCCCGGTCTGACCGCCAGTGGCATTGTTGATAGGAGTGCCGCTCCCACTGCAGCCGACCGCCATCGGTGCGCCAAGCAGGAGCACAAGGATGAGCAGGTGTGTTTTCCGAGTGGTGCGCATGGGTTCACCCCGAGATGGCAAACTGCTAGTTTGTAGGTGCCGTATCTCTAGCCATACGGCTCAGCCGATTCGGATAGCCGAACGGGCCAAGCCGAGAGATTGGGGCGAGGCGCCGAGGCGCGATGGCCTGACTTGCCCGGAAACCTAGCGCAGCGCGGGTTGCTCGTCCAAGTAGCTTGATTCGCTAGAGAAGTCCGAAGACAAGCTACTTGCCAATGCCCCTTGCGGTGAGCCAGTCGAACATGGCCTTCTCCGCGTCTGGCCAGGCGGTGGCAGGGGTAGTGAATCCGTGACCCGCGCCAGCCACCTCATGCATGCTGGCATCGGCACCGGCCGCGACCAGGTTGGCGACCAAACGGCGGCTGTCAGCAACCGGCGCGGTATTGTCATTCGCACCTTGGACCACGATGAGCGGGGGAACGTCCTTGCGGACATAGGTCATCGGGTTGACTTGCTTGGCTATCGCCGCGCGATTGGGCAGGCTTGCCGGAATCCAGCCCGCGGCCACTGCATTGAGCTCGGCCTCGATATCGGCTGGCCCATATCCATCGACGATACCAGCAATCTTGAAATCAGTGGGAGACGTGGGCCCGAGCCCCGCATCGGCGCTCGTCATGCCGACCATCAGCGCCAGGTGTCCGCCGGCGGAAGCTCCGGTTACCACGTAGCGGGTTCTGTCGCCGTGGAAATAGTCCATATAGTCCCAGCACCACTTGGCGGCCAGGAGCACGTCCTGGACAGCAGCAGGGGCAGGCGCGCCGTCGGCGGTACCGTCATTGACCCGGTACTCGACGTTGCACACCATGAATCCATGCGCCAGGAAGCGATCGAAGAATGTCGACATGTGGTCCTTCCCGGACCCGTAGTTGTTGGTGTACGAGTGAATCCAGGCTCCGCCGTGGAACATGATCACCATGGGCAACACCTGGGTTCCCTTGGGGCCGGCCCCGGTCGGGTAGATGATGTCGAGGCGTTGAGCGGTGAGCGGTCCGTAGGGGTAGTTGCCTTCCACTGTGTATCCAGCGCCGGCATTCGAAATGGGGACCTGCGATGCGGTGTCGCGAACCGGAGGCGCAAGTGTGCCGGTACTGGTCGTTCCGCCACTGCCACCAGCATTCCCGCTGCTGCCGCCAGTCAACGTGCCGCCGCTGCTGCCGCCAGTCAACGTGCCGCCGCCGCTGCCGCCAGTCGACGCGCCGCCGCCGCTGGTTGCTGAGCCACCCCTCGATCCTACGGTGCCCCCGAGAGCGGTCCCTCCCTTGCTGGCGGAGCCACCGGAGGCAGATGTCGTCCCGCCCGTGCTGGTCGTGCCGCCGGTGCTGCCGGGCAGCGAACTGGAACCGCCGGTTTTGCTCAAACCGCCGCTGGACGCTGCGCTGGAACCGCCGCTAGCAACCAGGCTCGAACCGCCGCTTGATATTGAACTTGAGCCGCCGCTAGCAACCAAGCTCGAACCGCCGCTTGATATTGAACTTGAGCCGCCACTAGCAGCCAGGCTCGAACCGCCGCTTGATACTGAGCTTGAGCCGCCGCTGGACGCCAAGCTTGAGCCGCCGCTGGAAACTGAACTTGAACCGCCGGTGTCGCCCGGCAGCGAGCTTGAGCCGCCCGAAGCGGCCGAACCGGACACGCCACCGCTTCCTCCCGTTCCGGTAGTCCCGCCCGGGTTGGTGCTCGTGCAGCCGGCGAGCAAGGCAACCGCAAATGCGCAGGCCAACGCACGGGCATGACCGGGCACGCTCGCGCGATTGCGGCCACTTGGCTCACCTGCTGCAATGTCTGCCAGGGAATGGTTCGGTATCATTCGCATCGAGGCACTAGCGAACGTCGATGCGATAGTCGAAGCGTAGACCGGCGGAGCGTGGGAAAGACGCCGCGCGCGCGGCCTTTTCGACGCAAGCAGCGACCGGCGTGTTCGCCAGTTTCCCGACTACGCCCCCGGTGACGTTGCCGTCCTTAGCCACGACGAGCGTCAGCTCTACGATACCTTTCGGACTGAGCTGCCGCGCGCATTCCTTGGCGCGCGTCTTGACGCCAGCCATGACCCTGGCGATGTCGGCCTGCGACAGCGGCGCAAGCGGCGCTGGGGCTTCGCGCTTCGGCGCCGGCTCGGATCCGCCCTTCTGTACATCGTTCAACAGGGCGTCCAGGCTCTTGCCTTCGCGCGGTTTGTCCTTGGCCTTCTTGGTCGTGACCACGTCGGCCATCAGGTTGTCGAGCGAATCCTGCGACCCGGAAGCCGCCGGCCTGGCTGCCGGCTCACTCTTCGCTGTCGGTGCCGGCTCGTCGAATGACGGCCTGGATTTGCGGCCGGAAATGCCGGACTTGGGCGCGGGCGTGCGTTCAGCGTCGTCGGCGAAAGGATCGTGGTAGGGGGCGACTTCTGGGGCCGAGGCGGGCGGCTTGGCGGTTGTCGCAGTGGGTGCGGCCTTGGCAGATGGGGTTCTTGCTTCGCTCTTTGCGTGAAGTGAGCGCGCGACCGGCACCTTCGCCCCCGCGTTTTCCGCACGGCCCGGCCCTGCAGCAACCTCGGCGCGCGCCGCGGGCTGCGGCACTGCCGCTCCTGCTGGTTTCGCGGGCTCGGCGGGTTTGGCCGCCTTGGGTGCGACGGAGTCTGCGGCCGCCGCTGGTGCCTCGGCCACCTCTTCCGCGCCAGGAGTGGACTCGGGCAAAGGCTCGATCGAGGGCGCAGCCGGTGCGCGCGGCAACGTGGGCGCTACCGGCTCGACCTTCTGCGCAAACTGTGGAGGGGACCTCCCGAGCATCGAGTACGCGCGTGTGACAAGCGCGAGCGCTTGCTCGGTCAGCGTGGGGCCAGCAGCGACACCACCCGCGAATGCGATCAGCGTCCACAAGAACAGCCAGCCCCACCGCCGCTTGCGCGGGATGTCGGGCAAGGTAATCGGCCCCATGAACACGGGGCTACCCAGGCCCGGCGGGGGCTCATTGGGGACAGGCCAGCGATCGCTTGGAACCACGGCCAAGCATCCTAGCGCAAAAACGCATTCTTTCCCAAGTCAGAACGTAACCCACTTGTTCGTACAGGGATTTGGCGTGCTCGGTCCTGCGATGCTGTTGGTCACGTTCACGTTCGTCCCGGACGGTAAGAAGTTCACGTTGCCTGGGCCTAGGGTAACGTTTGTGTACGACGCGGTCACGTTCGCAGACGAGATCCCGTCAACGATCACGTTGTCGAGCGTGATGCTGCCTATGTGCGACGAATCGTACCCGTCGAGCGTGACCTTGGGCGTGTTCGAGCCGCCAGGCACATCGTGGAAGTTCTGGATCTTGATGTTGGTATACTGCGGAATGAGAGAGCCAGTGGCGGTGGAGTACTTCGGGGTCAAGAGAATTGGATTCGACAGGTTCCGCACGCAGACGTCGCTATAGGTCACGTTGTTCACCAGCCCACCTCGGCTCGAGTCCGACTTGATGCGGATTCCGTTCGAACTGCCACCGCTCGTGCCCATGTCGAGGCCGTCGATGGACAGATCGTAGACATTGATGTCCGACACTCCACCGGTAAATTCGCTGCCGATGGACATGCCATGGCCGGCGCCGAAGTGGTTGTGGGCGATGACCAGGTGCTTTACCCCCGTGGCACTCGAACCCTTGATCGCGATCTGGTCATCGCCCGTGCTGATCTTGCTGCAAACAATGTAGCCGTCACTGGCCGCTTCGCCCGGATCGATCCCGTCCGTGTTGTGCGCGTTGGAGTAGGTCAATGCCGTGCCAGCGCTGTTGGTCGCTTTGGTCGGTGCTTTGATGTTCACGCCCCACACCACAAACCCGGCGGCACCCAGCTTGACGTGGAACTTCGGGGAATTGTGCAGGGTGATTCGGTACATGGTGAAGTTCGTCGCGCCTCTCACCGCGATGAGCGCCGGACTGTTGCCGCTGCTGCCTGCGTTCTGGTCCCACCAAGACTGGCTAGAACCAAGGTTGGGTTCGCCGCCTTGGCCATCGATAACGCCGTCGCCCACGATTCCCGACTTCGACCCTGCCACCAGGATGAGCTCGGTTGCGGCCCCCCAAACCTTGGTGTCGCGGGTTGCGTAGAGGGTCGTGCCGGCGTCCACCCACAAGGTCACGCCCGAAGGCATGGTCAGCGGTCCGGTAACGAACGCATTGTTCGCACCGCCGGTGGTGAGCTTGACCGCCTGTCCAGAGGGGCATGCGGTCAGCGCTGTCTGGATCGCCAAGGTGTCAAGGCTGGCCTCGCTCGGGACACCTCCTGCGGGAACGTTCTGGGTTGCTTGCAGGGTCGTGCAGGCAGGCGGGATCGTCGGCTCCGCTGGCATGTTCGGATCACCGTCGCCGCAGGCGCCATTGGCGCCAGCGCCAGCTAATCCGCCGCTTCCCGTGGTTCCGCCGGCGCCGGTGGCGCCGCCAGTCGAAAGGGTGCCGCCTGATGACGTCGCACCGCCGGTAGCGGGCAAGTCTCCAGCACCGGTCAAGTCCCCACCGGAATCCGTCCCACCATCCAACTCGCTCCCTCCCGCCGAGGTCGCGCCGTCCGCGCCCACGGCGTCAACCGTTCCCTGCGCGCCACCCGTTCCAGGTGCGGAGGTATCCGCTGCCCCCCCGGTTGCGGCTGGGGCATCAGGCTCGCCGCCGGACGCGTCGACCGGGCTCACCGGCGAGCCAGATCCGCTGCTGCAATGACAAACCAGCAGCCAGCAAGAGAGCGGGAGCAATTTCAAGATCCTAGCCATGAGACTCCTGAGCCTGATTCTCTCGTCGAGACGCGGACGTGCCTCGACATCAAGTTTGGTGCCCGTTCACGGCGTTTCTTTACCTACCAACAAAAAACAAGGGCACCACGTCCCCCAAGCCTTCAGGATTCGTCAAGGGAGGTTCGCCGGCGGTATACTTGGGAGCCGCACAATGCCGACGCCCCATTCGGACAGGTCCCGAGAATCATGACGCCGCAGGATCCAGCCCCCGCAGCGGCGATATCGGCACTCGCCCGGCCGGCGGTTTTCATTCGCGCCTTCGAGGAGCGCCTGCTTCAGCTCTTCTCCGGTGGCGGCCTGGCCGGGACCGTGCACACCTGTCTGGGACAGGAGCTGGTGGCTGTGGCGTTGTCCCGCCATCTGGACGTTGCTCGGGACGCGCTCTTCGCTACCCACCGGGGCCACGGGCACTACCTGGCCACCGGCGGTCCTGCCGATGCGCTCTTGGCTGAGCTGCTAGGGCGACAAGGCGCACTTTGCGGCGGTCGCGGCGGTACCCAGCACCTGGCGCGCGGCCGCTTCTTCTCGACCGGCGTGCAAGGGGAAGCGGCTGCGCTGGCCAGCGGGTTTGCCTGGGCCTTGCTACGCAAGGGTGAGCCCGGGATTGCCGTCGCCGTGCTGGGCGACGGGACGCTGGGGGAAGGCGCACTCTACGAAGCCCTGGGGTTCGCTGCCTGGCGGGATCTCCCGGTGCTCTTTTTCCTGGAACACAATGGCTGGGCCATGTCGACCGAGGCGAAAGAAGTCGAACGCGGCGATCTGGGCAAGCGCAGCGAGGGCTTCGGCGTCCCCTTCGCGCGCACGAGCGATCGGGATCCCGTGGCACTGGCCGATCACTTGCGCCAGGTGGTCGAGCGTGTCCGCGCGGGGCACCCCTTCTTCCAGGTGGTGGACACCCGGCGCCTGGGCGCGCACAGCAAGGGTGACGACACGCGCCCTGCCACGCTGATCGAGAGGTTGCGGCGCGAGGATCCCCTGTCGCGCTGGATCTCCGTGCAGCCCTCGGTTGCCGCCCTCTACGCCGAGGCACAGGCAGCCGTGCAAGGGCTGGTGCGCGAGGTCGAGGCCCGCGCTCCACTGGATCCCGCGCCGGGGAGCGCCTGGCCACGTCCGCCGGGCGCTTTGGCCAGCCCGGCCCTACTGGCGCGAGCAAGCAGTGCGACCTTCATGGTCGATCGGGTTCGCGCGGCCCTGGGCGATTTGCTCGACCGCGATCACCAGGCCGTCCTTCTGGGCGAGGACATCGCGGATCCCTACGGCGGAGCCTTCCGCGCGACCCGCGGCCTTTCGGCGCGCTTTCCTCATCAGGTGGCGTCCGCGCCGATATCCGAGTCGGCCATCGTGGGCGTGGCCACCGGTCTGGCCATGGCAGGCGCGCCCGCCGTGGCCGAGCTGATGTTTGCTGACTTCGCCACCCTGGCGGTCGATCCTCTGGTGAACTTCGCAGCCAAGCTGCACTACGTGTACGGACAGTCCCGCTGCCCGATGATCGTCCGGCTTGCCTCGGGCGGCGGGCGCGGTTACGGGCCCACCCACAGCCAGAGCCTGGAGACGCTTTTCCTGGGCGTCCCCGGCCTGCGCGTGGTGAGCCTTTCCGCTCGCCACGAGCCCGGGGCCCTGCTGGCAGCGATTCTCGACGGAGGAGCGCCCACCGTGCTGGTCGAGCACAAGCGGGTCTACGCCGATGCGCCACGCCCCGAGCCGCCGCTCGACTGCAAGCTGCATTCGGTATGGGCGAACGGCGGCGACCTCCCGCCGCTGGTCTACCTGCCCGCCGATGGGCGCGCCGGGGACGTCACCCTGGTCACCCATGGGGGCATGCTGGACGTGGCGGAAATCGCCATGCGGGAGTTGTTGCTCGCCGATGAGCTGCGCTTCGAGCTAATCGTCCTCACCCAACTCTGGCCCCTGCTTTGCGATGAGATCGTGGCATCAGTCGGCCGCACCGGGAGGCTTTGCGTGCTGGAAGAGAGCCCTGCCCCCTACGGCGTCGGCTCCGCGGTGATTGCCGCCGTGGCAGAATCCACGCGGCGGCCTTTTCGGGCGCGTGCCCTGGGCGCCGTGCCGGTGCCGATTCCCAGTGTGCGGTCTTTGGAGGAACGCGTGCTTCCCAACCCTGCTCTGCTGGTCCAGTCGATCCGCCAACTCGTTCACAATTTCCCGGGAGAGTCCTGATGCCACCGCTTGCTCGCATTGTGGTTCCTGGCGCTATGGCTGGCGACGATCGCGCACGCCTGGTCGAGTGGTGCGTGGTTGACCGCGCCGCGGTTACGCCAGGCACAGCTATCGCCGTGCTGGTGACCAGCAAGGCCAGCTTCGAGATCGAGGCAGAGGCGGGCGGTTTCCTCCGCCAGCTCTTCCCGGTCGGTCAGATCCTGGAGGTGGGCGATGCCTTCGCCGAGATCTGGTCAGCCCTCCCCGAGGATGCCGCCCCTGCGCCGGCGGTCGAGCCCGCGGCGGGTGGCCCGTTTTTCACAGAAAAAGCCCGCAGGCTAGTTGATGCGCACCACGTCTCTGTCGAGCGCTTCCGTGGTCGCGCCGTGGTGCGCGCCGAGGACGTGCAGGCCATCCTGGGACAGGCGGGTGACGCTCCGGCGGCTGTGCGCCACTATGCCGGGGACAAGCTCGATCCGGCAGCCGACTGGGACGCGGTTGTGCGTGGTGAGGAGTTTGCTCGCACGAAGAACATGGTCACCGACTTGCGCCGCCGCATGAAGGCCAAGTTCGATCGACACGTGTCAACCGGCGATCTGCTCAATGACCGCTGGGAATTGGCGCGCGCGCACGGCTTTGGCGAAGGCAGCAGCGTTTACGATAGCTGTTTGATCCTGGGAAGTCCGCAAGTGGGAAAGCACTGCTGGATCGGGCCAAACACCGTGCTTGACGGATTCCACTCCCCGCTGAGCATCGGTGACTATTCATCCGTGGGCGCCGGCAGTCAGATCTACACCCACAACACCATCCACCAGGTGCTCACCGGCGGCCGGGCCGAGACCTTTTGCATGGCCACGACTATCGGTGCCTGTGTGTTCGTCTCACCCTTGTGCGTGCTGAGTGCAGGGGTGCAGATCGGCGACCGGTCGTTCGTGGCCACCGGCAGCTTCGTCGAGGGAAGGTTCCCGGCCTGCAGCTACATCGGCGGCAATCCCGCGCGCCGGCTGGGCCGCGTGGAGGCCGACGGTCAGCGCGTAGCCCTGATTCGCGAGTAGGTACTAGTATCCAGACGGATACACGATCTGGATGCCGTTGACCGGGGCGCGCTGCTGCCCCGATGAGTTCTGTGCCGGCCGCGCAGTCAAGGTGAAGTGGTCACCGTTCAGGTTGTGGAACACGACATAGTTCCCTTCGCCTGCAGTGCCTGCGTCGGCGCCAGAGGCCAGCCTATATGCCGGGCAGGTACTAGTGGCGGAGGGCCCAGTCTGGGTCACGGAATAGGTTGTCGCGCCAATATTATATTGGTACAGGCGCGTCTCCACCCCGGGCATATAGGAATAGAAGTAGACGTAGACGTCGTATCCACTGCTCACCGGGTTGGGCAAGCCCGTCACGCTGATCGTGGCGTTGTAGTTGGCCGCTCTCGGATCAAGGTAGCCATTCATCATGCGTGTGTCGCCCGGGGCATCGGTGAAGAAATTGGTCCAGGTGTCTATCGCCCCGTCTATCGCATTCACGCTCCAGCTCGCGAACGCGGTGGTCGAACTGCCCCTTGCCGACATGAGTGGCAAGTTGTTTCCCGTCGAACCGAATGCGCTGTTCCAATGCGTGGCTGTGACTGGCTCCACCCCGGCAGACTCGCTGGGCTCCATCGCGACTGTTCCCGACGCCCCAGCGGCGCCATTCGGAGATCCCCCCACGAAGTCGATGCTGATGATCATGGGCGATGGCGCACTATCTGTGCCCACATCGCCGGTCCCGCCGGTTGCGGGACCGTCGCTGGCGTCTGTGCTGGGAGCATCCGGTGCTCCCGTCTCGGCGGTATCAGATGCGACGATGCCAAGGTCAGACGGCAAATTCGTGTCAGCAGAGAATGGAACGTCAATCCCGACGTCCTGAGGCGAGGCCCCGTCAGGCACGTCACCCGCATCCGTCGCAACATCGACCCCGGTGTCGCCGGTTTCCGGCCCACGCGTCTCGCCCGCCGCATCCGCCGTAACAACTCCCCCTGTGCCTCCCGTCCCGAGCGTCTCGCCGGCCGCATCCGCCGCAACGATTCCCCCTGTGCCACCCGTGGCCTGCGTCTCGCCGGCCGCAGCCACATCCGCCACGGATCCTGCGTCGACCACAGTGCTTCCCGCCGTCCCACCCGTCGCCACCTGGCTGGTTCCACCCGTCGCTGTCCCACCCGTAGCTGTCCCACCCGCCGCCATCCCGCCTGTGCTGGACGTCGTGGCACTGCCCCCCGAACCACCCCTGCCCGCATCCGTTCCAGTCGTGCGAGTCCCCCCTCCACCCCCGGTTGCACTGGCATCCTGACGCCCAGCCAGGGGAGAGGAGAGGTCCACACATGCCGTGAAAAGAAGGACGGCCGCGATTGCCAGCGGAACCAGCGAGTAAGAGCGAGTCAAGTTGATCATCCCCCAGCAGATATGGTGCGCAATTCTGGGGTCCCACGGGCGCAAATGCAACCGTCGCGAGATAGTATCTATGGGTCTTGACGGAGACCCCGGGGCCGCCAGGAGGAATCATCTCACCACCTTGACAGGGCGCCATAAAGCCGCCATAAAGACTATATGCGGACTCTCACGATAACGGATGCGAAGAAGAATCTGGGGCGCTGGCTCAAAGCGGCGGCGCAGGGCGAGGACGTCGCCATCATCGCCGGCAGTGACATCATCGCGCTTCGCAAGGTCGAAGTCGCAGTGGTGGACACCAGCTACGCCGAGGCAGAATACGGGGCCGCTCCGGAGTCTCTCGCGCGTCTCGAGAGTGGGGTGGCGGCGCGCTACCGCCGGCAACGAAAGGCTGGCAACCTGCGTTCGCTGGCACAGGTGGAGACGGCACTTGAAAAAGCCAACGCTCGTTGATCCAGAGGTTTTCCAGAGGCTCGGACAGCTTCCGCGAAGCGAACGAGCCGATTGCCTGCTGGCGCTTCACGAATTGCAGGACGGTTTTGGGCAGCCACATCTGCACGCCGGTCTTGCTATCCGCAAGCTTCGCACCACGACCTTCGAATGTCGCGGGGACCTGAAACTGCGCTTCCTGTTCGAAAGCCGCCCCGAGTGCCTCTACGTCTTCGCGCTGCTTTCCCACGACGAGGTCCGGCGCCTCCTGCGCAGCGGCCAAGTCGCGTAGCTGCAAACCACAGTTTCTGGCGCCGGACACGCGCCAGGGCAGCGACCCAGCAGCCACGCAGTCAACGTCGGCGTGGCGTTCTGTCAAAGGCGAAGGTATCCCTGCACTTGCATCCGACGGAATTCCCCGGCAGTGTGATTTCGAAGGAAGGAGCAGCCCATGTCTGGTTCCCCTGGTGCAAACAAGACCGCGTTGATCACCGGTGCCTCCAGCGGCATCGGGTATGAATTCAGCCGCCTTCTGGCGCAACAGGGATTCGATCTGGTGCTGGTGGCTCGCAGTGCCGACCGTCTGGCCGAGATCGCCCGCGAACTGGCGACAGCCCACCCGATCAAAGCCGAGGTGGTTGCCCTGGATTTGTCCCAGCCAGAAGCGGCCTCGCAATTGTTCGCCGAGGTGCAAAGGCGTGGGCTCGCAGTCGACGTGCTGGTCAACAACGCAGGCTTCGGCGATCTCTGCCCGTACGCGGACAGCGACTGGGAGAAGCAACGCCAGATGATCCAGTTGAACGTCGTCAGCTTGGCGCAACTGACCCGCGTCTTTCTTACAGAGATGATCCAACGGAAATCCGGCAAGATACTGAACGTCGGTTCCACCGGCTCCTTCGCTCCGGTCCCGAACATGGCGGTCTACGCTGCGACCAAGGCGTTTGTGCTGAGCTTCTCCGAGGCCCTGTCTGCAGAACTGCAAGGCACAGGTGTCAGCGTGACCGCGCTTTGCCCGGGGGTGACCAAGACCAACTTCTTCAAGCGAGCCAAGTCGGAAAGCATGCTGCTGCGAAGGCTGAACCAGATGGAAGCACGCGACGTGGCCCAGATTGGGTATCGGGCCATGATGCAAGGGAAACCCCGGGTGGTTTCCGGATGGTTCAACAAGATCATGATTGCTTCTATGCGGCTGGCCCCTCGGGGCGCTGTGCTGTGGGTGAGCAAACGGGTGATGCAGCCGTGATGGCCGCGCGGATTGACTGCCGCCCTACAAGTCCACCAGAAAACGAAACGGCCGGTTGCGATCCCAGCGATAGATCTGGAAATCGCTGTCCAGGGTTAGAATCTCGCCGGTGCCCAACTCCTCGGCCAAGTGGACCAGACACGCATCCGCCAAATCCATGGGGACCCGCGCGTACTTCTTCAGTAGAGCCCGCACCGCCCCGGCCTGGGCCGCAAGCTGCAGGGGAATCTGAAAAATCCCCCGCTCGACATTTTGCAGAATGGCGTCTACCGCAGCGGGCAGCCGACGCAAGAGATAGCATGCCTCGGCGATTACGGGCTCGCAGGTGACTAGCGGCGCCTGCAAATCGGCCGCGGCAGAGACGCAGACGCGATGGTGACGCTCAGACCGATCGAGCAGGGCCACAATGCACCCCGTGTCGAGCAACACCGGCCTCATGTCTTGCCGAAGCCCGCGAGATGCCGCTTGTTGGAACCCAAGTCGGGCCGACCCGACGCAAAAGCAGCCAGGCCGATAACCCTGGGACGCCCCGGCCGCCCGGACACAGACCCCAGGGCACATAGCCCTCGGCGAAGGAGTTCAGAATCACTCAGGCCCGTGGCCCGTCCAAGCCGTCGAAGCAGGGCTTGGCTCTCGTCATCCAGGCGGGCATGCACGGTCTTCCCCATGGCTCTCCTCGTGTAATACAAAGACCATTCTGTATTACAAGGGCATGGATGTCAACCGGCGAGGGGGAGCAAGTCCCCAGCTCGGCGAACGTCGACTCCCGCAGAAGGTCGAGGCGCAGCGCCTGGGGCAGGGCCGCTTCCACCCAGGTCGACTTCCCGGTCCCGCGGGGCCCGAACAGAAAGAAACTGCCTGTCGACCGTGCTGCAGGTCTTCCGATAGCAATCGCGGGCACCCAGTCGCCTTCGCACAGTGAAGGATCGAGTAGGGCGCTTGTGGACGCCGGCGACCACATTCGCCTCTTCACTTTCTGAATTGCCGCAAATCTTGATCAAGTGTCTGGCACATCTACAGCGCCGTTGAGACTGCGCGTCGCTTCACCCAGAAGCGCCTGGATTCCCGCAAATCCCAATCGAGTGTCGGGCACCACTCCGGCGCCGCGCAAATCCCTATCAAGTGTCCGCCACCTCCACAGCGCAACGTCAGTGCCGCATTACGGACCTCTTCGCACCAATAGGTACCTCAGATCACTGGCCGTGCTGTCATAATAACTAAAGTGTGCGTCGCCGTTTGAATCAATGGCCATAGACAAATCAGATATCGTCCAATATCCCACAGTATATACGCCGGAGACCACCCATTTGCCTGACCTATTCGTGGCGTAGCTGATAGTATTATTCCCCACGTCATAATAGCCCATGTGAACATCGTCATTTGCATCCACAACTATAGACGAATAGACCCCCTTCCCTATAGCGCCTATATTCCACGCCCCTGACGCATTTGTCGCATACTTGATTGCTCCATCGGCATTGCTAGAATAGCTTATATGCACCTTACTGTTCGAGTCGATAGCCAAAGATGAATAGACTCCCTCACCCAATGTGCTACTGTCTATTAAGGACGTAGCCCACGAACCCGAGTCGTTTGTGGCATAATTTAGGCTACCGAAAGAACTAGAATCCTTACTGATGGCAAAGCAATAGCTGATATGTACATGATCATCCGCATCTACCCCCATGCCGGTGTAGTATCCCCAATTACCACGAATGGTGGGTACTGTAGATATCACCCACGAGCCAGACAAATTCGTCGCGTATTTGAGGGTGCTGGCGCCAGACGAGGACGAATTGCTATAATAGCTTATGTGCACCTTGTTGTTTGAATCTACGGCAATAGAAGTGTAATACCCAACATCATCAGTGCTATCTATAGTGTCTACTACCCACGAGCCTGATTCATTTGTCGCGTACTTGAGATCACCCCAAATAGTGCCATAGTAGCTTATGTGCAGCTTGTTGTTCGAATCTACCGCCAAGGATGTATACTTTCCGGCGTTTGCGGTGTCTATGTTGGCGGTGGTCCATGAGCCTGATTCATTTGTCGCATATTTGAGGCCATCGTTGGTGACATCATAATAGCTAATATGAACCTTGTTGTTCGAGTCGACGGCTACGGAGGAATATTCCCCGACAACTCCAGCGCTGTCTATGGCGGTGGCCGTGATGCTTGCGGAGCTCCCGCCTACTCCACCGCTGCCGCCCGTGGCCGTCGTTCCACCGTATGTCGCGGTGCCGCCCGTGGCTGTCGTTCCTCCGGTTGTCGTGGTTCTTGGCACAAATAGGTACCTCAAATCGCCGGCCGTGCTGTCATAATAACTAAAGTGTGCGTCGCCGTTTGAATCAATGGCCATAGACAAATCAGATATCGTCCAATATCCCACAGTATATACGCCGGAGACCACCCATTTGCCTGACCTATTCGTGGCGTAGCTGATAGTATTATTCCCAACGTCGTAATAGCCTATGTGAACATGGTCATTTGAATCCACAACTAGGGACGAATAGACCCCCTTGCCTATAGCGCCTATATTCCACGCCCCTGACGCATTTGTCGCATATTTGATTGTTCCATCGGCATTGCTAGAATAGCTTATATGCACTTTACTGTTCGAGTCGATAGCCAGAGATGAATAGACTCCCTCACCCAATGTGCTACTGTCTATTAAGGACGTAGCCCACGAACTCGATTCGTTTGTGGCATAACCGAGGCTGCCGAAGGAATCGGAATCTTTACTGTAGGCAAAGCAATAGCTGATATGTACATGATCATCCGCATCTACCCCCATGCCGGTGTAGTATCCCCAATTACCACGAATGGTGGGTACCGTAGATATCACCCACGAGCCAGACAAATTCGTCGCGTATTTGAGGGTGCTGGCGCCAGACGAGGACGAATTGCTATAATAGCTTATGTGCACCTTGTTGTTTGAATCTACGGCAATAGAAGTGTAATACCCAACATCATCAGTGCTATCTATAGTGTCTACTACCCACGAGCCTGATTCATTTGTCGCGTACTTGAGATCACCCCAAATAGTGCCATAGTAGCTTATGTGCAGCTTGTTGTTCGAATCTACCGCCAAGGATGTATACTTTCCGGCGTTTGCGGTGTCTATGTTGGCTGTGGTCCATGGGCCTGATTCATTTGTCGCATATTTGAGGCCATCGTTGGTGACATCATAATAGCTAATATGAACCTTGTTGTTGGAGTCGACGGCTATGGAGGAATATTCCCCGACAACTCCAGCGCTGTCTATGGCGGTGGCCGTGATGCTCGCGGAGCTCCCGCCTACTCCACCGCTGCCGCCCGTGGCCGTCGTTCCACCGTATGTCGCGGTGCCGCCCGTGGTTGTCATTCCTCCGGTTGTCGTGGTCCCACCGGCACTGGTACGGCCGCCGCTCGCTGTCGTCCCCCCCGCTGTCGCGGTCCCACCGGCACTGGTACCGCCGCCGCTCACTGTCGTTCCCCCCGTTGCTATTGATCCACCGTTGACGGTACCGCCAGCTGCCGTACCGCCCGTGCCTGTGCCGCTCGTCCTCGTCGTGCCGCCTGTGCTCGTCGTGCCGCCCGCGTTGTTCGTGCCGCCCGCGTTCGTCGCGCCGCCCACGGCAGTCGTGCCGCCGCCGTTCGTCGTGCCACCAGTAGATGGCGTCCCACCCGTGACTGTGCCGCCCACAATCGTGGTGCCACCGCTAGCCGTCATTCCACCCATGCCTGTCGTGCCGCCTGTTCCGCCGCTCCCGCCAACCGGGACATCCGGCGCCGCATCGGTTCCCGGAGTGTCCCCGGACGCGATGCGAGCATCCACTACCGCCGGCCCTCCATCGGTCCCAATCCCGCCGCCGGTACCGAAGGCGGCGTCGGTAGCGCCGCTGCCTCCCGTTGCCAAGAATGCATCCACTCCTGCAGCCCCACCCACGCTCGTCGCAGCGTCTTGATTGGCCCGCGGGGGTAGTGGATCGATCTTGCAAGCAAGGGCCGTAGTCGCCAGAAGCGCGATCGCGAACCAATGAATCTTCAACATCACCATGTTCCTCCTGCGTTGAGGCCGGCAAAGCCCGGGGCTACGGCCGGCATCAAGTGCACTTGCGCGTCGGGTGTGGGTTGCCCATCCGGCGCACCGACGAAGTACAGGACCGCGCCCAGCGCGGCCAGAACGCCGCCGGCGATGAAGCTGACATTGGCGGCGGTCGTGTAATCCTGCGCATCGCTTTGTAGCTGCTGCGCCTTGGCGTCCGATTTCTGGTTCCAGTTGGTCACGGCATCGTTGTGCCGGCTCTTGGCGGTCAGCCAGCACACTGTCCCGGCCGCTATGCCCGCCACTCCAGCCGCCCCGCTCACGATCCCGGCGATGCGAGTACCGCTGACCGGTTGCTCTTTGACGGTTGGCTCGACCGGGGTGCTGACTACCACCGGCGCGCTCACCGCTGGCACCAACGGTTCCACCGGCACTACCGGCAGCACGGGCGCCACTGGCGCCGGCGGTGGCGCCCCGACCACATGCTTGGCCAGCACCAGGTCCACGACTCTCTGGTCCTCGCCCGCCACGGTTACTTCTGTCTCCGCCGGATCGTAGCCTTCGGCCGTGGCCGCGATGTTGTGCGTTCCCACGCCCACGCGCACTGGAGCCGCGATCGGCGCCTTGCCGATCTCCTTGCCGTCCACGCGAACACCGGCGCCCTCGGGCAAGCCGCGGATCTCCAGGGTTGCGATGCGGGCCTTCTGGCGCGCGATCTCTTGCTCCACCTCGGTGCGCCTGGCAGTGGGAATCTTCTTGCCCCCATCCGCCAGATACCGCTGGTAGGCATCCACTGCCTCGACCGGCTTGGCCAGCGACACAAAGACCTGGCCGATGTTGTACAGCACGGCAAAGTGATGGGTCAGATCGTATGAGCGCTGGAACTCGACGATCGCACCTTCAAGCTGCCCGTCGTCTACCAGCTCGATCGCGCGATCGTAGTGCTTGCGCGCTTCTTCCTTTGCCCCGGCCCGCGCAGTTTGCGGCGCGGCCAAGACTCCCATGACGATGGCCAAAGATGCAGTCTGTTTCACCATGATTCGCATTCCGAACCTCGCTCACTGCACATCCTATGCCTATTCGGCAAAGGGATTCGAGCGATCGATCGAACGAGCTGGCTTGCGCCGGGGATTGGGCAAATTCTCGGGAGTTTCGCCGGGTTGGGCAGCCGGAACCACAACCTGGCGCGCTTTGCTGTCAGCAGCCGGGGCAACTGTCGACGCCGGGTGCTTCGGGGAATGTTGTCCAGGTGGACGTCCAGGTGGACGTCCACGTGGACTTTCTGGTTTCGCGGAGGGCGGAGGCGTTTCGGCCGGAACCGGGGCCGGGACCGGAGCCGGAAGCGGAGCCGGAACCGGAACCGGGGCCGGGGCCGGGGCCGGAGCCGGAACCGGAACCGGCTCATGGCGCAGGACCAGCCGCAGGCCCAAGGAACCCAACAGCACCACAATAGCGGCCAGCGCGGCCCAAAGGATGGCGCGCGACCGGCCGCGCGCTCGACCAGCCGCAGGGATCTCGGGCATCCCTTGCGAGATCGGGGTCAAGACCGCCGTCGGGGAACTCCCCCCTTGCGTATTCGTGGCCGCCACCGCCATCGCGGACAACGAGACGGGCGAGTTCATGGTCTCACCCACCACGGCGGCCAATCCAACCTGCGAACGCAGTGGCGTCACGGCCCGGCCGGCAAAGGGAATCAGCGCCGCGGCGAAATCTGCGGCCGAGGGGTAGCGATCGTCAGCCTCGCGGGCCATGGCCTTGTGTACGACTGCGGACAGGCCGGGTGGCAGGCCGGGCCGTACTGAATCGAGCGGCGCCGGGTCCTTGCTAATCACGTGGTACAGGATCTCGTTGTACGACTCGCCTGGATGGGGTTTGGTGCCGCTCAATATCTCGTACAGGATCACGCCGAGGGCGTAGATGTCGGTGCGATGGTCGACTTCCTTGGCACCGCGAGCCTGCTCCAGGGACATGTAGAAGGGCGTGCCCATGGTCGTCCCGGTCTGGGTCAAGCCGGTGCCCATGGGACCGGTGTGCAGCTTGGCGATGCCAAAGTCCAGCACCTTGACCAGATCGCTGCCGTCGTTGCGCTTGCAGATGAAAAGGTTTTCGGGCTTGAGGTCGCGATGCACGATGCCGCGGCCGTGCGCGGCTGCCAGGCCACGGCAAGCCTGGATGATGATGTACGCTGCCCGCGGCACGGGCAGCGGACCACCGCGCACCAGCAAGTGGGCCAGGTCCTCACCCTCCAGGTACTCCATGACCAGGTAGGGCGCCCCGTCGTCGGCCGTGCCCGCGTCCACCACGGCCGCGATGTTCTCGTTTTCCAGGCCGCCGGCTGCCTGCGCCTCGCGCTGAAAACGGGCCACGACCTCGCTGTTCCCGGCCAAGAGTGGGTGCAGAAACTTGATGGCAAAGCGGCGGCCAATCGTCGAGTGCTGCGCCTCGTAGACCTCGCCCATGCCGCCCGAGCCGAGCAGGCGCACCAAACGATACCTACCGCCCGCGGTTTTTCCCACGCGCGTGTCGACCGCGCCGTATTCCTGGGTCACTGCGATTCTCCAGGGTCGTCGCCTGCGCCGGTGATGCCGCCCACTTCCATTAGACGATAGGCGCGCTGGCGTGAGATCCCGACGGCCGCGGCAGCACGCGCAACGCTGCCCTTGTGGGCGCGCAGGGCCTCGGTCAAGAGCGAAAGTTCGCGCTCGCGCCGCGCGCGGTGAGATTCGGGGGTATTCCGGGCCGCCGAAACCGCGCCTGAGCCAACTGCTGCAGCCGGAACCGGCACCGGCTCGCCCGCCACCGGCCGGTTGAGGATCTGCTCGGGAAGATGCGAGCGGCGCAAGAGCTCCTCGTGACCATGCAGGACCAGTAGCCGACGCGCCAGCAGGTCCAGTTCGCGCACGTTGAAGGGCCAGTCGTGCAGGCAGAGCTGTTCGACCAGGCGCGGTTCGACCTGTGGTGGCCGACCGCCGGAATGCAGACGCAGCAGGTGCAAGAACAGATGGGCGATCTCCTGCTTGCGCTCGCGCAGCGGTGGCAGGCGGATGGTCAGGCCGTCAAGCCGCGCGCACAGGTCGGCGCGAAAACGGCGCTCGGTCACCACCTGGCCCAGTGGAATCTGCGTGGCAGCGAGCACGCGCACGTCGATGCGCACGGGCACGGACTCGCCCAGGGGCGCAATCTCGTGTTGCTCCAGCGCGCGCAGGAGCTTGGCCTGTATCGGTTCGGGCAGGTCAGTCACCTCGTCGAGCAGCAGGGTTCCGCCCTGGGCGGCGCGGAAGAAGCCAGGGCTCGCCCGGTCCGCGCCGGTGAATGCACCTTTGCGGTAGCCGAACAGTTCGGCTTCTGCCAGGGTCGACACGAGCGCGGCGCAGTTCACGGCAACGAAGGGTCCTTTCCGGCCGCTCCACTCGTGCATGGCGTGGGCCAACCCCTCCTTGCCGGTTCCGGTTTCGCCCAGGATCACGGTTGGCAGGGCGCTGGATGCGGCCTTTTTTGCCTGTTCAAGGACGGGGCGAAGCACGGGCCCGCCGGCCAGATTGGCGGCGAGTAAATCGAAGACCGGGTCAGGATCAACAGCGTCGGGCGAGACCTGAATCGCGATGCCAATCCATTCACCCAGGCGCAGGATCTGGCCCGGCGAGATCGGGGCTTCGCGAACTTGTGCGCCGTTGACGAAGACGCCGTTCCTGCTGGCTAGGTCCTTGAGGATGTAGAGGGGACCGTCGCGACGGATCTCGCCGTGATGGCGCGAGTTTTCCTTGCCGGGCAGCTTGACCTGGCAATCGTCGTCGCGGCCAAGAAGAATGCACTCGTCTGTAAGGTGCGTGAGCGTCCCGCGCGAGGTCGGGAATACCCAGCGAATGGCCAGCACGGTCTGGTTCGACCCCTCGGAGGCCGTGTTCTGCGACGACATGGTGGTGTGAGCCGCGCGCAACGCCATCGGCGCGCATTTAACGCCGACTCGCGCCCCATGTCCACACTCGTTGCAGCGGACGTTCTGATATGGGAACCCTGAACGGGTTCCCATGCCCTTCGGCCCCCCACCCGCCACCCCACCCCGCTCGCTTCGCTCGGCCTCGCGCGATGGTGCGCCGCCGGCAAAGCCGGCGGGCTCCCCACGCGACTAGGATCAATCGTAGTAGCCATCGAGATACCATTGACTGGTTTCGCGATCCTGATGGATGCGGTAGAGCGCGCCGTCGGACGCGTGAAC
>PMBS01000019.1 GCA_003153015.1 Myxococcales bacterium | reverse complement strand
TCGTCCAGCGCAGCGTCCGCCGAACGCCTTGCCGTTCAGCGGTGGGCGGCCGCCTGCGGCCGACCATCCGCTTCAACGGCTTGTTAGACGTCACCCTTCGCTTTTCGGTCCGGATCAGGAACCTGCGACGGTCACGACGCTCGACGGACACGTTCCCGCCTGATGCGCTCGTTGAGATAGACCTTCATCAGGGACTGGTAGGGGACGTCCTGCTTGTTCGCCAAGGCTTTGAGTTCCTCGATCATCGAAATCGGAAGCCGCAGAGAGATGGCGGTCGTTGACGGNNGCCCAGTATTTCCGCTCCGCGTCCTCGCTTGCAAAGTGAGGAACGGAGACTTTGCTTTTCTTAGGTTGCTTGTTCATAAAGACCCCGTTCTCTTCGACTCATGTCTCGGACGGAGATGACCCTCACCAAGTTTTCTCGAACCGCGAAAACAATCGCGAGTAGGCGGTCGGCGTCGGTCTTTCCAAGGGCCGCCAGGCGAAGCTCTTTCTCGGAATGCTTGTCGTCCGATGCCACAACGAGCGGTCGGTTGAAGAACGTCTCCTCCGCTTGCGCCCTCGATACATGATGGAGTTCCCAGTTCTTGTCCGCGTTGCCCTCATCCCACTGAAATCCAACGCAATGTGCGAGAATCTCAGGGAAGCCAGTCATCCCGTCATGTATATACCAAGCATATACATCTGGCAAGGCATCATGCATCACCAACGCGCTGGGCGTGTACGTCTAACGGTCTGCCGTTAAGCGGCGGGCGGCCGTCTGCGGCCGACCGTCCGCTTCAACGGCTTGTTATGCGGCCTTCGCGCGCTTGGCACCCTTATGGTCACCCGCACGCTTCAGTTCCTCGCGAACGACACGACGAACAACCGTTTCGATTTTCGCCGGCCCCTCGGTAGCGATCGTTCGTAGCGCCTCGTTGATCATGCTTTGGTAGTTGCCGCCACCCGCAGCATCCGCCTGGCCCCGGAACCATTCCAAGATGTCGTCGTCGAGACGAATCGTAATTCGCGTCTTCCCGGCCGGGGCTGGCAGGACCGGTCCTCGTTTCCCCCTTTTGAAATCGTACTCCTTGCGCATGGTTACTCCTCCTCGTAATCGCGTGATTCCTTCCGCGTGGCTCGTCTTGCCGAAATCAGCCGAACCTCCTCATCGCGCCAGGTCCAGGAGACGACCAGTACCCGAGCAAGAAAGTCGACCCCGATGGTGACATAGCGGTCCTCATCGGGATGAGGGTCATCGATGGTGACAGCACGCGGATCTTCGAACACACCGACTGCATCGGCGAAACTGACGCCGTGTTTTGCCCGATTCGCCCGGGCCTTGGCCGGATCCCACTGATAGGACACGAAGGAAGTGTATGCATTTCTGTGCATACACGCAAGCCGAACTTCGGGTCCGCATAACGCCTTGCCGTTCAGCGGCGGGGCGGCTTCCGCCCCGTCCGCTGCAACGGCTTGTTAGCCGCCGACAAGCCAGACGAGCCCGCCTGCACACCCGTGACAACGATCTTCTTGTCTCCAAAGGCCGCGACAATTTCCAGTCGTCCACCGATGGCAGAAAGATATCGCTGCAGAGTGGAAACCTGGCAATCGTCGAAGCTCTCCCGACCCTCAAGCCGGGAGACGTCGGCCTGGTCCATCTGAGACACACCGGTGACATCAACCTGCGTCTTTCCTGCCGCCTCGCGAAGAGTTCGGAGGGTTAGATGAACTCCGCGTTGGGCGCGCAAGCCTCGACCGAGAACCCGAACAGGCTCCTCTTGCAGTTCAATCTTCCGCTTGGTTGCGTGGCTCATGAGTGTCCTCCAGTTTCATAGACTTCCCTCTCGCCCCCGGTGGCCGGACGAGCACTGATGATCCGGTCACGTTCACCGCGTTCGACGTGAACGACGTACAACAAGCGTTCACGCAGCGACGTCCCAATGACCACCAACCGGCCAATTCCTGACCCGTCATCAAGATAGACCGCGTACGGATCGGCAAAGACCGTCGCGGCTTCGGGAAACGACACGCCGTGCTTCATGAGATTCGATGCCGACTTGGCTGAGTCCCATTCGAAGTCGCCATCGAATACCGTTGGCATCGTATCCACGAGTATGGGATATAACCCATGCCGAGTCAAACAATTCGGGGGATCGCGCGGCTAACGGCCTGCCGATAAGCTGCGAGCCGGCCGCCGAGTTGCACCCTCGATGGTACACCAATGTCCCTGCGGCCGGATCGACAGCTTCATCGGCTTGTTCGACGGCTCGGCGGATGACATGTCGTATTCTGGTCGACCGAGCCCTTGGCGACTTCGAGGCGAGCGATGCTGTTGCCCAGGTAGGCAATACGCACCCAGATGCCTTCCCGGATTGGTCCACCATGACTGCTGGTGTTGTTGAATCCAGCTGTCACGAGATAGTCCGAGTACGAGAAGGCGGCTCCACAGACGGTGAACCGCTCGCTCTTGTCCGGGGTAGAGACGAAGTTTTCCACCCGCCCCTCCACGATGTCGACGTTGCCCCCTTTGAGCGCCTTTTGCAGAGCAAGGTAGTCACGACCACTGGTCAAGAATGCGACCGTCGTCCAGAGGACGGAAAACGCCAGGACAAAGTAGGCAAGCTTTGCTCCGTCCTTCGGTCCCAGCTTTCCGGGAAACATATGGGACAAACTCGCCCGATTCTTCAACAGGAAGATCCCGACAGCAACGAATAGGAGCCCGAAGGCCGGGAACGTCCAGTTCCGAAAGCCACTTTGTGTGACGTCGAAGATCAGTATCCGTTCGGGGATCCGCGTCTGGTAGGCAGGGGGCGGTCTCAGGCAGGCTCTGGGCATGCCGAAGCAGATTCGCCGGAGTCGTAGATTCTGGACGCCACTGGTCGAGGAGTTCGAGGAAACAGGCCGGGCCGAGGGGCACCAGGAGTTCGCCGCACGCCACAACGTGGAGTGTGGGTCGTTCCAGCGGTGGCTGTACCGACTGCGGGCCGAGAAGCGTGGGCGGCCGTTGCGCAACCCTGGAGCCAAGCGCAGCGGCGCGCTGAGGACTGGGTCCTGGCCGTTGGTCGAGGTGCAGGGTGTCTCAATGGGGGACAGCCGGTTGGAGGTCGAGTTGCCAGGTGGGCGGCGGTTGCGCGTGCCGGCTGGGTTCGACATGGAGGCGCTGCGGCGGCTGCTCAGGGTTCTGAACGAGGTCGTTTCGTGATCCCGGCGGGCGTTCGGATTTTCGTGTGCGCGGCGCCGGTGGATATGAGGTTTGGGTTTGATCGACTGGCTCAGGTCGCGCGCGAAAGGATTGGGCACGATCCCGTGGCGGGCGGTGCGCTCTTCGTCTTCGCCGGGAGATCAGCAACCCGGGTCAAGGTTTTGTGGTTTGAGGGACACGGACTGTGCATCCTCTACAAACGCCTTCACCGTGCAGTGTTCGAGGTTCCGGTCGGGACAGACGGCAGCGCGTTCGTCCGGATCGACGCATCGGCGCTGGGGTATTTGCTGACTGGCGTCGCGCGCGAAAGCCGGCGACGAAAAAAGAACGACGGCCTCACACAAATGCTTGACAGATCGATCGGAGGGGATCATTTGTCGAAAGCGTGAGTGAAGCGACGAGCACCGACGATACGATCGAGGCGCAACTCGCACACTTCGCCGTCCAGTTGAACGAGACGACGGCGCAACTGCGAAAGGTGGAGGAAGAGCGCGACGAGTACCGGAAGCTGGTGTTGCACCTGAAAGAGGAGAACGAGCGGTTGCGGCGCGGGCTGCTCGGGCAAAAGGCGGAGCGTCTTCCGCGAAACGATGCTCAGCTCTCGCTGGCGATTTTGGGGATGGCGATGGGAGGGGTGGATAGCTCGTCCGAGGCCGAGGCAGCCGCCGCCGCAGTCGAGAAGCAACTGGTGAAACAGCACACCCGGTGCAAGCCGGTGCGCAAACCCCTGCCGGCCGAACTGCCACGGGTTGAGATCGAGATTGTGCCGCCCGAGGTAGAGCGTGAGCCGGATGCATTCGAGTGCATCGGCAGCGAGACACGCGAGGTTCTGGAACGACGGCCGGCCGCAGTGGTGGCGGTGAAGCTGGTGTACAAGAAGTTCGCGCGCAAGGACCGGGAGCGAGGTGGCGAGACCGAGGTGCTGGTGGGCGAGACGGTGGAGCTGCCCATCGAGCGCGGCAGTGCCGGGCCGGGCTTTCTGGCTGACACCATCGTGCGGCGCTGGCAGGACCATCAGCCGCTCAATCGGCTGGAAGCGGTCTACGCGCGCGATGGTCTGGACCTGTCGCGGTCGACCCTGTGCACCTGGCACGGCGAGCTTCGCGGGCTGGCACGGCCCCTGCACGAAGCGATGTTCGTAGACGCGCTGGGCTCGCCGTACCTGTGCGTGGATGCAACCGGCGTGCTGGTGTTGGCCAAGGAGCGTTGCCACAACGGGCACTTCTGGGTGCTGGTGGCGCCCGACAGACATGTGCTGTTCCGCTACTCGGAAAGTCACGACGGGGCAGCGGTCGACAAACTGCTGCCTGGCTATCACGGGCATCTGGTCGCGGACGCGCACATCGTGTACGACCACCTGTACAAGACCGGCAACGTCGTCGAGGTTGGCTGTTGGGCTCACGCCAGACGGTATTGGTGGAAGGCGCTGGGCTCAGACCCAGCGCGCGCCAATATCGCCCTCGTGTACATCGGCTCGCTCTTTCGCATCGAGCGCACGATCGCCAGCTCGCCCCGCAAGAAGAAGCGCGAGGTGCGCCAGCAGAAATCGAAGCCGATTGTGGAAGCCTTCTTTGCCTGGTGCGAGGCGGAGCAGGGACGTGTTCTGGATGAGTCACCAGTGGCCGATGCCATCCAGTACGCCGTCAACCAGAAGGTGGCGCTGATGCGGTTCCTCGATGACGGCAGCCTGCCCATGCACAACAACATCTCGGAGTTGAACCTGCGCCGGCAAGTGGTCGGAAGACGCAATTGGCTCTTCTGCGGCAGCGAGGACGGCGCCGAGATCAACACCATCTTCGTGTCGCTGCTGGCGAGTTGCCGCATGCACCGGATCGAGCCCCTGGGGTACATGCGCGACCTGCTGTGCCTGTTGCCGCGCTGGCCGAAACACCGCGTGCTGGACCTGGCGCCGGTCAACTGGACCCAAACCGTGGCGCAGCCCGATGTCCAGCAGGCCCTGGCTGCCAACGTCTTCCGCCAAGTCGTGCTCGGCCAGCGGACCTGAACGCTGCGCGCCCGCCTGTGTAGCCGAGGCGGCGCCAAGCGCGGCCACGACCTCGGTTGCGGCCATGCCAGAACCGCGCCGAATCTCGGACTGGCCCCCCACGCGCTCCTCCGGACGGATACGAAGATCAGTTCGTACTGCATTCAGGTCCGTCGAACGGTCTGGCGTTAACCCGCGGGCCGAAGGCCCGTCGGGTTCAACGCCGGGTTAGCCCGCCCTTCTTGTGTAAGCGCTTCAAGTACGCCGGGGGAATCTCATCACCGGCGATCGGGGGGCCCTTCGGAATCCTCGCCAGTACGCCGTCGAACTTGTCTCGCGACCCGCGGCTCGCTCGACCGAGCAGGTATTCTTGAGTCATCAACGCGGCCGCCTTCTC
>PMBS01000260.1 GCA_003153015.1 Myxococcales bacterium | reverse complement strand
ACCTTGTCGGCGCGCCTGCGCGAGACCAACGACAAGATGACCTTCCTGGCGGTCAGCAGCCGGTTCTAGATCCCCAAGGGATGGATAGAGACGCCAAGAATATGTGGGCCATCGCCGCCAACACGGGCGCGGTCGGTCTTGAAATTTCCCTGGCCATAGGCATAGGGTACTTCGGGGGACGGTACTTGGACGGGAAACTCGGGTCGGCACCCTGGCTGGCATGGATCGGTTTCGCGGCGGGAGTGGGGGCTGGCGTCAAGGCGCTGATTCGTGTGGTGAGGACCTACCGCAAGTCCCTGGAGAACGACACTACCGACGGACCCAAACAACCATGACCACGAAGCCTCTCGGAGCCATCGAAAAGACCAATCTGGTGCTGGCCGTGGCCGTGACCGCGCTGGGCGGGCTGGTCTGGGGCAGGGCGGGCCTTCTGGCTGCCGGCGTGGGCGCGGCCCTGGCGTGCCTGAACCTGTGGGCCATGCACCGGATAGCAGCGCGGGCCATCGCCCGTGCTGCGGCCGGGGACACAGCCGCCACAGCCGGGCTGCTGGCCGCCCTGGGGGCGAAGATGCTGATTCTCTTCGCGCTGGTGTGGGTCGCCATCCGTGTCTACAATCTCGCTCTCGTGCCCTTCGCTATCGGGATTTCGATTCTTCCGGTTTCGCTTGTCATGGCGGGGCTGTGGATCGGCTCCACCGTGGGTGAACAAGGTAAGGCGTAAACATGGGTCCGCACTCAACCTGGTTTGAACTTTTCCCCGGCTACCAGAGCCTGCAGGACAACCTGCAGATCTATCTCGGTCGCCGCTGGACCTGGCAGGTTTTTGCCGCCACCCACTTCGAGATCAGCCACATCATGGGCGGGCTGCTGGTCTTTCTGCTGCTGGCCTTCTTCGCCGTTGGCTACGCCGCGAGCGTGCGCAAGGCACCCGACGCCGGCGCGGTGCCGCCGCCGCGTTTCTGCCTGCGCAACTTGCTCGAGCTGCTGGGCGACATGGTCTGCGGCCTGATGGAAGGTCCCATGGGGGCCAAGAATGCGCGCCGCTACCTGCCCGTCATCGGTTCGCTCTTCCTGTTCATTTTGTTTTGCAACCTGCTCTCGCTCATACCCGGCTTTCTGCCGCCCACTGCTACCCTGAAAACCAATGTGGCGCTGGCGCTGTTGGTCTTCTTGCTGACCCACCTCTTCGGCTTGCGCGCGCATGGTCTCAAGTACCTCAAGCACTTCATGGGCCCGATATGGTGGCTCGCGCCGCTCATGCTGCCGATCGAGCTAATCAGCCACATTGCTCGGCCGGTGTCGCTTTCCGTACGACTTCTTGGCAACATCACCGCTGACCACAAGGTTGCGGCGGTGTTCTTTGCCCTCATTCCGATCCTGGTTCCCGTGCCATTCCTCGTGATGGGGGTTTTTGTGTCCGTGGTGCAGGCCGTGGTCTTCTCCCTGCTCTCCACGGTCTACATCTCGACCGCTATTGCCCACGAGGAGCACTGACCGTATTGTCCGTACCTAGTCCCGTTCCCAAGGAGGATTTCCCGATGCGCCGAGTCACCCAGATTCTTGCCCCGCTTGCCACTTTCGCCGTCGCGCTGCTGTCCAGTGCTGCGGCTCTTGCCAGTGATGCCCCCGCGCCTGACATCACCAAGGGTTACCTTGGCATCGGCGCAGCCCTGGCCATCGGCTTGGCGGCTATTGGCGGCGCCTTGGGCCAGGGCCGTGCCGCTGCCTCGGCGCTCGACGGCATCGCGCGCAACCCGCAGGCCTCGGGCAAGATCTTCACTCCGATGATTGTCGCGCTCGCGCTCATCGAGTCGTTGGTCATCTACGGCTTGCTCATCGCTTTCAACCTGGCCGGCAAGATCTAGCGGCCCGCCTGCCTGCGCGGGAGGCGCAATGGGCATTTCCTGCGGCATCGTCGGCTTGCCCAACGTGGGCAAGTCGACTCTGTTCAATGCGCTGGCGGCGGCCGACGCTGAAGTGGCCAACTACCCCTTCTGCACCGTGCAGCCCAACCTGGGCGTGGCGCAGGTGCCTGACCCGCGCCTGGATGCCGTGGTGGCGCTTTTCGTCGGGAAGCCCGCGGTGCACGCCACAGTCAACTTCGTGGACATCGCGGGTCTGGTGCGCGGGGCTTCGCAAGGCGAGGGCCTGGGCAACCAGTTTCTCGCCAACATTCGCGAGACCGACGCCATCGCCCATGTGGTGCGCTGTTTCGAGGATCCCAATGTCGTGCATGTGCAGGGGCGCATCGACCCGGTCTCCGACGTGCTGACCGTGGACACTGAGCTGTGCCTGAAAGACATGGAGAGCGTGGGCAAGCGCATCGACAAGGCCCGCACCGCGCTCAAGGGACCGGCGCCCAAGGAAGAAAAGGCCACCTTGGCTGTGTGTGAGCGCGTGCAGGCTGGGCTGGATGCAGGCACGCCCGTGCGTGCGCAGGGGCTGTCGAGTGACGATCTTGTGCTCATTCGCGATCTCTTCCTGCTGACTCAGAAACGCGTCTTCTACGTGGCCAACGTGGCGGAGAAGCAGCTGGGGAAACTGGATCGCGACGCGCATGTGGCGGCCCTGCGCGCCCATGCTGCCAAGGAAGGCGCGCCTGTGGTGCCCATCTGCGCCGGTGCTGAGGCCGAGATCGCGACATTGGAGCCGGCGGACCGACCAGCCTTTCTGGAAACCCTGGGTCTGAAAGAACCTGGGCTCGCCACGGTGGCGCGAACCGCCTACCAGATCCTGGACCTGATCACTTTTTTCACCGTGGGCGACTACGAGTGTCGCGCCTGGACGGTGAAGCGCGGAACCCACGCGCCGCAAGCTGCGGGCGTGATCCACACCGATTTCGAGCGCGGCTTCATCAAGGCCGAGGTTGTGCGGTGGGATGACCTGGTCAAGCTGGGCTCAGAGGCCGCCTGCCGCCAGCACGCCAAGCTGGCCATGGAAGGCAAGGACTACGTCGTGCGCGACGGCGACGTGATCCACTTCAAGTTCAACGTGTGAACGCAAACTACTTTGGCGTCAGCCTTGCCACCGTGCCGTCGTCGTAGTTTGTCCAGCAGACGCTGGTGGCGCCAACCGCGATGCTGTTGGGGCCGCTCTGCCCTGCGGCGAGAATGGTGGGGGTTCCGCCACCGGCGGGCACCTTCATCACCGTACCGTCGCCGTAGTTCGTCCAGTAGACGTTGGTGCCGTCAACCGCGATGCCTTGCGGGTAAACCTGGTCCGAGGCGAGAGTAGTGGCGGTTCCGCCAGCGGAGGGGATTTTCATCACAGTGCCGCCCTCCCAGTTCGTCCAGTAGACGCTAACGGCGTCGACCGCAACGCCTTGGGGCTTGCTCTGACCTGAGGCAAGAGTGGCGGGGGTGCCTCCGGCAGAGGGGACCTTCATCACCGAGCCGCCGCCCCAGTTGGTCCAGTAGACGCTGCTGGTATCAACCGCGACACTTTGGGGGGCGTTCTGGCCTGCGGCGAGAGTAGTGGGGGTGCCGCCGGCAAAGAGGACCTTCATCACCGTGCCATTGCTGTAGTTGGTCCAGTAGGCGCTCGTGGCGTCAATGGCGATGCCGTTGGGGCCGCTCTGCGCTGCGGCGAGGGTAGTGGGGGTACCGCCGGCCAACGGGACCTTCATGACCGCGCCGCCGCTGTAGTTGGTCCAGTAGACGCTGGTGGGGCCAACTGCGATGCCTTGGGGGTAGGCCTGGCCTGACGCGAGAGTGGTGGGAGTGCCGCCGCCGGCAGAGACCTTCATCACTGTGCCGCCACCCCCGTTGGTCCAGTAGACGCTGGTGGAGTCAACCGCAATGCCTTGGGGGTCGCTCTGGCCTGAGGCGAGAATCGTGGGGGGGCTGCGGTCAGCGCCTGAATCGACCGCGACCACGCCACCATCCCCTGCGCCCGCGGGCATGTCCAAGGGAGAATCTGGCGTGGCGGGAACATCCGAGCCGGCTAAAGCACCGTCGGCTCCAGCCTCCGCCAGCGTCGGAACCGCAACGTCAGCCACGTTAGCGTCAACGCCACCTTCAGCAATGGCCGTATCCACCACCCCGCCGTCCGAGCCCGCGGATCCATCTGCCAGCAATCCTGTGCGAGCATCCAGCCCACCATCCGAGCCGGCCAAGTCGAGCGCGCCGTCGGAGCCCGTCGGGATCGACCCCTCCCCGCCACCGTCGCGAATTCCACCTTCCAGCACAACCGTGTCTCCCACCCCGCTGTCCAGGCTGCTGGCAACGCTGTCGGCACCGCCTGCGTCGCTCACCGCACCGCCTGTGTCGCTAACAGCGCCGCCGGAGTCCGCAACGCTGCCACCTGTGCCCAAAGGCCCGACCGCGGCGTCTGGGGGCGGGCTGGAATCCTCTCCGCAACCGAAGAACGCAAGTGCAATCGCCAAGGTGAAGGCAGACGCCCATCGAATGCTTTTCATGGTGAATCTCCTGTGGGCCGCAACGAGACGAACTCTTGGGACACTAGGGGCGTGAGGTCCGCGCGGTCAATAGCAAGTTTGTGCCCTTCCGCGCTGCTTCTACCGGGCGTTCCTTGAGGTTGACCCGGCTTTCGGGTGTAATTGTCCCATGATGAGGAGCCAAGCGATTCACATGGGAACCCTCAAAGGGTTCCCAAACCCTCCCGCGATGGTGCGCCACGCGCGGCGCTGGCAGAGCCGGCGGGCTCCCCACGCGAGTATTCTTCTCGCTCTTGTCTTTGGCCTTCTGAGCTGTGCCTCGACGGTCAACAAGGGCATGCCCGTCGTTCCGTCGGATGGCTGGGTGATCCCGTCCCCGGGCGGAGTGGTGACGGTGCAAGTTCGTTACTTCTCGCTGGCCGGGACGGCCGACTATCCCGCGCAGCCACGCCTGTACTATCGGGTCACGCTGGGAGGCGGCGAGGCTCGTGCCGAGATGCTGCGCTGGTCGCCGCTCGGCATCACCCGCAAGGACGCGGACTTCACCGACGACCTGCGCTTCCTGGGCGAAAGCCAGCGCCAGGTGACGGATGACTACACCCTGCCGCGCGGGAAGCGTAGCCACTTCAGCAGCACCGGGGTTGAACATGTGCTCTCGTTCGAGACGCCGCAGAAGGCGCGCATGGACCTCATCGTGCGTGCCTATGACAGCGGATTTGCTTTTCGCTATCATTTCCCCGAAACCAATTCCGAGCGGGTCACAGTTGCCAGCGAGGGCACTGGCTTTCGTTTCCTGCCCGCTGCGCGCGCGATCTTGCTGCCGCAGTATCAACCCGGCGCGAGCCAGGCAGAAGGCGGCCCGGCCGAGTGGTTGACCGACGTGCCCGCGGGCACGGCAGCGCCAGCGGGCGCAGGCTGGGCTTTGCCAGCCTTGTTCGCTTCGGCCGACGGAGCGCACTGGGCCTTGTTGGCCGAATCGGGGCTGGCCGCCGGCCACGCGGCGCTCGGGCTTGCGGCCAAGTCCGACGGCGAGATCTATCGTTTCCACTTCCCTCATCCTGACGAAGAGGCGGGGCGCGGAGACGTGCAGCCGAACTCCACTCTGCCCTGGTCCAGCCCCTGGCGAGTCGTGATCCTGTCGGACGGGCTGGCCGGCATCGTGGAATCGAGCCTGGTGACCGACCTCGGTGCACCAGCCCCGGCTGGCGCTGGGAATTGGGTCCGGCCGGGCAATGTGGCCTGGCGCACGGGTGGGCTGGAACCGGCCAGTTCGAGCCGGGGAGCGCGTGGGATGGATCTCGCTGCCGCTATGGGCTGGGGCTACGCGGGTTCTTCTGCCGGCGGACCAGGCGGAGGCAAGGGTGCTTGGCACAAGCTGGTCCACGCTGCTGCCAGCAAGAAGGTCGGGCTGCTCGTCGAGTCCCGGGGTGTGGCTGCGCTGCCGCTCGCCGAGTTAGCCAGCGCGGGACTGAAGGGCGTGCGAGTCTCCGTTTCGACCAGCGGCAAACCCGATGTGGTTGCATCCCTGCTGGCGCTGCTGGAAGAGGCGGGGAAGCGCCACTTGCTGGTTGAGTTCGAGGGCCGAATCCCCGGTGCAGGATGGGATCGCACCTATCCTCACCTTCTGTCAGCCACCGTCTGGCGCAGCGGCGCGCCTGAGCCCGACGGGGCCAGACAAGCGCGACAGAATCTGATCGAACCCTTTACCCGCAATGCGGTGGGCCCGATGGAGCCTATGCCCATCGCATTTGGCGAGCCGGCGCGCCGGTCACCCATGACCTGGGGTCATGCACTGGGGATGAGCGTGGTTTTCGAATCTGGGCTGCGCTCCTTCGTCGACAGCGAGGGCATGATTCCCAAGGAGGCGACAAAGCTGCTTTCCGGCCTGCCCAGCGCCTGGGACGAAACCCACTTGGTTGACGGCGATCCTGGCCACACGGTCATCATCGCCCGGCGCAAGGGCCGCACCTGGTACGTGGGCGGATTGAACGGAGATGCAGCCGCCAAGACGCGCAACGTCCCCATGGAGATCCTCGGCACCGGCCTCTTCGATATGATCCTTGTGGCGGACGGCCCCACCGCGACGGAGTTGGTGGTCACGAAACGGCAACGCAACGCCACCGACGTGCAGGGCATCAAGATGGCGCCGTACGGGGGCTTCCTCATGCAGCTTCAACCCGAACGCTAGCACCGCCTCATGAAGATTCGTGACTGCCGGTTCTGGGACCGGAAGCCGGATCCGGTTTCGGATCCGGCCGTCGGATCCGGATCCGGCCACCGGCCACCGGCTACCGGCTCCGCCGCCGTCAACCCGGCCGCTCAACCAGCTACGAATCTGCGAGAGGCGGTACTACACAACCGTCCACGGCCGCGGCAGAAAGTACTCCTGGTAGGTGCGCAGGGCATAGCGGTCGGTCATCCCGGTGATGAAATCCGCGACTGCGCGCGAGAGATCCTCGTTGTCAGGCACGCCCTTGGGCCAGTGGCGCGCATGGAACTCGTCGGCATGGAGATGGAAGTAGGCCCATAGTTCGCTCACCACCCGCTCCGCGCGCTCGAATTCTGTGCGGATGTCTGGGCGTTCGTAGACGCGCTCGAAAAGCACATCCCGCAGGGTGACCAGGGCATGCAGGACCTCGGGGCTCAGGCGAATCTGGCGCCTCTCTTCCAGACGCGAGGCCACGACCGCGTCGGTCACCAGCGAGCCGATGCGTTGGCTGTGTGAGTGGCCCAGCACCGCCACCACCTCCGTCGGCAAGTCGTGTTCCGACAGGATCCGCCCGCGAATGGCGTCGTCGAGGTCGTGGTTCACGTAGGCGGCAATGTCCGCGATGCGCGCAATCTGACCCTCCAGAGTCACGGCGGACGACTCGGGGTTGTCCGAAACGATCTCGCCCTTGCCCTTGGAGTGCTTGAGAATCCCGTCGCGCACCTCGACGCTCAGATTGAGCCCCATCCCATCATGCTCCAGCACCTCCACCACGCGCACCGATTGGCGGCCGTGATGGAAACCGCCCGAAACCAGCTTGGCCAGGGCGCGCTCGCCAGCGTGGCCAAAGGGCGTATGCCCCAGATCGTGACCCATGGCAATCGCCTCGGTCAGCGACTCGTTGAGACGCAGGGCGCGTGCGACGGTGCGCGCGATCTGCGACACCTCCAGGGTGTGGGTCAGGCGGGTGCGGTAGTGATCACCCGCGGGCGCGAGGAACACTTGCGTCTTGCCCGCCAAGCGCCGGAAGGCTTTCGAGTGCAGGATGCGATCGCGGTCGTGCTGGAAGATGGGGCGCGTGTCGTCGGCCGGCTCCTGCCGATCGCGGCCACGGGAAAGACGACTCTTCTGCGCGAAGGCCGACAGCACCTTGTCCTCGTCGGCTTCCAACTGTTCACGGATCGTCACGGCTTTCCTCCTATCACCATCTAAGGAACCGTGGGCCAAACCCGTTGTTCATGCGCCTGTTTCGCCGACGTTGCCATGCGGTTTCTTCGGGGAAAGTTACCAGTTTCTCGGCCGCAAGCGGTGAGTATCGCTGCCGCTAAATCGTGCACGTCACGGGAGAAGTGTGTTGCTCCGGTGTCGCGCTACACCTACCTTGCCATGTGAAAGGCAAACTTCCATGAAATCGAGCCGAACTGGACAGAAGTGGCTTCTCCCTGCGGTTGTGGTGTTGGCCCTTTGTCCACTGTCGTTGTCGAGGGCACGCGCCGAAGGGCAGACACCGGTTCCGGCCGCGGTGGCTGGCCCCGACCTCGCTACCCGCGTCGCCGATCTGGAAGCCTACCTGACCAACACCGCGCCTAAGGCCCTCAGCACACCCGGCCCCGGCCACAACGCCTGGATGATGACCTCGACCGCGCTCGTGCTGTTCATGACCCTGCCGGGTTTGGCCCTCTTCTACGGAGGTCTGGTCCGGCGCAAGAACGTGCTGTCGGTGCTGGCGCAGTGCCTGGGAACTGCCGGCGTGGTCACCATCATGTGGTGGGCGTTCGGCTACAGCCTGGCTTTTGGCAACGGGTCGCCCATCCTGGGGTCGCTCAAGTTCGCTTTTCTGAAAGGCGTGGGCAATACCCCCAACCCCGACTATGGGGCGTGGGTTTCGCACAATGTGTTCTGCATGTACCAGATGATGTTTGCCATCATCACGCCCGCACTCATCGTGGGTGCCATTGCCGAGCGCATGAAGTTCTCGGCCATCATGGCCTTCATCGTGGGTTGGATGCTGCTGGTATATTTGCCGCTGGCCCACATGGTGTGGGGCAGCGACGGCATGATGAATGGACTGGGCAATGCCAAGGCAGGCATTAAGGCCATCGACTTCGCTGGCGGCACCGTCGTGCACATGTCATCGGGTTGGTCGGCCCTCTTGCTGGCCATCATTCTTGGCCGCCGCAAGGGTTGGGGCCACCGCCCGTTCATGCCTCACAGCATGGTGCTGACCATGGTGGGCACGGGGATGCTGTGGGTGGGCTGGTACGGCTTCAATGCCGGCAGCGCGGTTGCGGCCGACGGGATTGCGGCCAACGCCTTCACCGCAACGACCCTGGCGACGGCCGTGGCTTGCGTGGTCTGGCCAGCCATCGAGTGGGTCACGCGGGGCAAGCCGACGATACTCGGCTTCTGTTCGGGCGCGGTCGCGGGCTTGGTCGTCATCACGCCCGGGGCTGGCTTCGTAACCTCCACCGGCGCTGTTATCATAGGCCTTCTGGCCGGCAGCATTCCCTACCTTGCGTGCACCAAGCTGAAGGCCCTGCTCAAGTACGACGACGCACTGGACACATTCGGCGTGCACGGAGTAGGCGGGACCATGGGCGCACTTCTCACCGGCTTTCTGGCCTCGCCTGATGCCAACCCGAATCTCAACACCAATCTTGCGCAGATAGTGGGCAGGACGCTGTGGCTGGAGCAGCTCAAGGCCATAGGCCTGACCATCCTGGTGGCCTTGACTGGCACCCTCATCCTCGCCTACCTGGTGAAGGCCCTGATCGGCCTGCGTCCCGCTCCTGATTCCGAAGAGATGGGCCTGGACGACGTGGATCATGGGGAAGCTGGGTATCACTTCGACGAAGCCGGCGGGTAGCTATTCCGGCACTTGTTCTTCGATTCACCGACGGCCGACGATCCGGGCGGCTGGCTCGCCGGGCCTGCGCTTCCGGTCCTCACGTACCGTAGTACGCTCCGGGCCGGTTCTCGGCCCGGCTTCGCCATCCACTCCGGCTTGTCGGCCGGCTCCCGAAGGCGAATCTGATGCAGTAGAAGGAGAGGTGATATGAAATATGGCTGTGTTCGAGCCTAGCTCGAAAGACAGCCTCTCGCCTCGTGGCGGCATCTTGCGTGCGGCGCGCCGGCCCGCCGGGTGGGTCGCCGCGGGGCCGCCGCCTCAGACGCCGGAGGACGCTGGAGATCTGTGGCCAGGCCCGGGCGAGGACCTGTGCTGGCTAGCAGGAAACTGGCGCATCTTGCAGCGACTCGATGGCCATCGCACCTCGCTCGACGATCTGGTGACAGCACACCTGGCCGCGTCGCTGGTGGCCAACCCGGCGCCTGCGCGTTGGCTCGATCTCGGGACGGGCATCGGCAGCGTTGCCTTGTTCCTGGCCTGGCGCTTTCCGCAGGCACGCGGGCTGGGAGTGGAGGTGCAAGAACTCTCGGCGGCCATGGCCCGGCGGAGCTTTGCTTGGAACGGTGCCGCCGATCGGGTTGAGATCCGCGACGGCGATTTCCGCGATCCAGTGTTGCTGGCAGGGCAGGGGCCTTTTGATCTGGTGACCGGCACGCCGCCGTACTTCCCGATCGGGACCGGCCCGCAGTCCCATCGGGCGCAGCGAGCTCCCTGTCGCTTCGAGCATCACGGCGGTGTCGAAGCGTACTGTGAGGCGGCTTCTCGCGTGCTGGCACCGGTCGCGCCCTTGGTCGCATGCGAGGCGTGGACCCAGCACGAACGCGTCCAACCCGCGGGGCATGCGGCTGGTCTGGCACTCACCTACTGGCAGGAGGTGATCCCGCGCGAGGGCAAGGGTCCCCTTTTCGTGGTCTTTGCCATGGCGTCGGCCGCACAGGCAGGCGCCATGGTCAAGCCGCCGCCGCTCGTGGTGCGCGATCGGCAAGGACGACGCACGCGCGAGTTCGTGGCCGTGCGCGAGGCCATGGGCATGCCGGCGTAAAAAAAACCGGCTGTCCGCCAAACGCGACAGCCGGTTTCTTCGTCGACCGAGTCTACTTCACGAAGAGGCTAGGCACGGGCGGCGCGCTCATGTTGGGGCTGATGCGGAACCCGGGGTGCGGCGGCTGGTTGTAGCTTGACTGCTCGAAGTTTACCTGCGCCCGGTAGGTAGGATCGTGCATCAGCGTGTAGATGCGGCGCTTGGTCACGTTCGTCGTTGTGTACACACGCAGGGCGCCATTGCTCGACTCTCGTAGCACCGCTTCCTCGCGCCAATCGCCCAGTAGATCTGCCGTCAGCGTCGGGGTGGACTTGGTGCCGTTGCAGGATGCGGTCCCGGATGTGTCCACCCCGGGGAGCGTCGTACCATTCATCGTCGAACGCCATTCATCGGTATTCCAGTAGATGAGGAAGTTGCTCCCAGCATTGGGGGTAACCGTGGCGCCGGTGCCGCAATTGAGGTTGCCGGTGTGGCTCGACGAACACGATGCGGCAGTCTCGTCTCCCACGCCGACATAGTCGGCCGTGCCACGCCCGTT
>PMBS01000138.1:5870-116419 GCA_003153015.1 Myxococcales bacterium | reverse complement strand
GAGCGTAGCGAGCGGGTGTGGTGGGGCAGGTGCAGGTCCCGAAGTCCCCGAAGGGGGAAGCGAGCGGGGAGGAGGTGGCGGGTGGGGGGCCGAAGGGCAGAGCGAACCCTCCTAGGGTTCCCATGAGAGTCGTCACTGGAAACCGGAGCTTATTCCGTGTAAAAGCGGTCCCTCCCATGGCGGCCAAGACCATCGCCGATCTGGACATTCAAGGCCGGCGGGTCTTCATCCGCGTGGACTTCGATGTTCCGCTGACCCCTGCCGGCGGTGTGTCCGATGCCACGCGCATTCACGAAAGCCTGCCCACCATCCGGCACGCCATCGACCGCGGTGGACGGGTGGTCCTGGCCTCGCATCTTGGCCGGCCCAACGGGAGGCCAAACCCGGTGTTCTCGCTGATGCCGGTGGCCGCCTGCCTGGCCGACCTTCTCCACTGCGAGGTCGTGCTGCCCGACGAGCCGGTGGGCGACGGCGCCAAGAAGGTCGTGGCAGACTTGCGCGACGGCAGCGTGGCCATGCTGGAAAACCTGCGCTTCGCGCCCGGCGAAGAGGCCAACGACGAAACCTTTTCCCGAGCCCTCGCCAGCTACGCCGACGTCTACATCAACGATGCCTTTGCCACCGCGCATCTTGCGCACGCCTCGACCGCCGGGATGACCAGGTTTGTTTCGGCCAAGGGCATGGGGCTGAGGCTGGAGCGCGAGGTTAGGTTCCTGGGCCAGCTCAAGGGTGAGACCGAGCGGCCGTTTGTCGCCATCCTCGGCGGCACCAACCTGTCCGACAAGATGGGCCTGCTGGAAAGCCTGCTCGGCCGTGTCGACACGATCCTCGTTGGCGGCGCGCTGGCCAACACCTTCCTCAAGGCTCGCGGTGGCAGCCTCGGCACCTCTCGCGTGGAAGCTGAGAAGTTGGCCTGGGCGCGCGCCTTTCTGGCCAAGGCCGAGGACGCCCAGGTCGAGGTTCTGCTGCCGCGCGACTTGCTGGCGGCATCCGGTCCGGACGTGCCCGCGGGCCGGGTGGTTCCCGCGATGCAAGTGCCCGACGATCTGGCGGCACTGGACATCGGGCCCGAGACCGTGCAGCAGTTCGCGGAAGGCCTGGCCCACGCCCGCACCGTGTTCTGGGACGGCCCCATGGGTGTGTTCGATTCGGCGCCCTTTGCCGCCGGCACCATCGCGGTGGCCAAGGCCGTGGCCGCGGTGAAGTTTGGCCTGACCGTAGCAGGCGGTCCCGACTCGCTGGCTGCGCTTGGCCGCGCCGGCCTGTCCGAGCGCATCACACATCTCTCGACGGGCGGCTGCGCAACTCTCGAGTTCATCGAGGGCAAGAAGCTTCCCGGACTTGCCGCATTGGAGTCCTAAGGTAGAAAGGAGCCTCTCATGTCTCAACCTCGTGTGCCCCGACCGCTGTTTTGCGGAAACTGGAAGCTGTGGGGCAGTCTGTCCGAGTCGGTGGCTCTGGCCACCGGTGTGCGCGACGCCACCGTCGGCATCACCGCAGCCGACGTGGCCGTGAGTCCCGGCTTCTTGGCCTTGGCCACGGTAGCCGAGAAGCTCAAGTCGAGCGCGCTCGGGGTGGCGGCCCAGGACGGCTACTGGGAGGTCAAGGGTGCCTTCACCGGCGAGGTGGCCATGGCACAGATCGCAAACGCCGGCGCCCGCTACGTGATCATCGGCCACTCGGAACGACGCCAGTTCTTCGCCGAAACCGACGCGGGCGTGGCCCGCAAGGCCAAGGCAGCCCTTGGCGTGGGCCTGACCCCCATCATTTGTATCGGCGAAACCCTGGCCGAGCGCGATGCGGGCCAGGCGTTGGCGCGCGTGGCGAGTCAACTGGACGGCGCCACCCGCGAGCTTGCCGACGCCGAGCTGGTCAAGGTCGTGATCGCGTACGAGCCCGTGTGGGCCATCGGCACCGGCCGCAACGCCACACCAGATCAAGCGCAGGAAGTGCACGCGGCCATCCGCGCGCAGCTTGCCAAGCGCCTGCCGGGCAAGGCGCAAGAGATCCGGATTCTCTACGGCGGTAGCGCAAAGCCGGACAACGTGGCCAGCTTGATGGGCCAGAAGGACATCGACGGCGCACTGGTTGGCGGTGCGTCGCTGACTGTGGAATCATTTGCCAAGCTGGTAAAGGAAGGGACTTCCGCGTGTACAATTTCTTGACCGGTCTGCACGTTGTCGTGTGCATCTTCTTGATGCTGGTGGTCCTCCTGCAAGCTGGACGCGGCGGGGGCATGGGCATTGCCTTTGGCGGCAGTGGTGGCAGCCAGTCCGTGTTTGGCTCGTCCGGGGGCGCGAACTTCTTGACCAAGATGACCGCGGTCTGCGCCTTCATCTTTTTTGCCAATTCGATGACCCTGGCCTACATGTCGAGCCAATCGGATTCGCGGCGCTTGCAGAAGATCGCCGAAAAGAAGGCGACCGAAAGGAAGGCGGAAGACTCGACCAAAGCCAAGTTGGCCAACGCCCTGGACAAGGCGCGCGAAGAGGCCGAGAAATCCAAGTCGGTGATGCCTGATGGCGCTGCGCTTGGCGCACCTGCCGCTGCGACCGAGACCGACGGGAAGCCGGTTGCGCCCCTCAAGCTTACCGTCGGGCAGCCGGTCGCGCCCGCTAAGGCTACTCTTGAAATGGCGGTGCCCGAAAAGACGACACTCAAACTCAAGCTGCCGGCCAGCGAGACGGCCGTGCCCGCCGACAAGCCGGCCCCGGTCAAAAAGGTGCGCGCGCCGAAGCCAGCCCCTACCGAGGAGGCAGCGCCCGCCGACCAACCAGCTCCGGTCAAGAAGGCGCGCGTTCCGAAGCCGGCCCCACCCGAGGAGGCAGCGCCCGCCGAGAAGCCGGCCCGGGACGAGGAGGCTGCGCCCGCCCCGAAGCCAGCTCGGGTCAAGAAGCCAGCGCCGGTTGAAAATGAGCCACCGGTAGCGCCGGCCCCAGCGCAGCCGTAGACTAGGCAAATGCCATCGATCCCCTTCGTCAAGGCCGAGGGGTTGGGGAACGATTTCCTCGTCGTTGACCTGCGCCCAGGAAAGCCGGCGGCAGGAGTGCCATCTGCGGCTGATCCGGGAGTCGTGCGCGCCCTGTGCGACCGCCACTTCGGCGTGGGCGGCGACGGTGTGCTCGCCATCTTGCCACCGGTGCAGGGCGATGCCCGCATGCGGGTCATCAACGCCGACGGCAGCGAGGCCGAGATGTGCGGCAACGGCATCCGCTGCGTAGCCAAGCTCCTCTACGAGAGGGATCCCTTGCTGCGCCGTCCGGTGTTGCGCATCGACACCGGGGCAGGGTTGCTGGAATGCCGGATCGACGCGCGCGACGGTCGGGTTGAGACGGTGGCAGTCGAGATGGGCCGACCGCAGTTGGACCCGCCCCAGATCCCGGTCGCGGCGCCGGGTGGCAAGCGCCTGGTGCGAAGCCCGCTGCGCGCGGGTGATCGGCAATTCGCGTTTACCGCCGTGTCCATGGGCAACCCACATGCCGTGATCTTCATCGACGACCCGGCAGCCGACCTGCACGCCCTAGCCGAAGCCTACGGACGTGGCATCGAGCACGACTCCTTGTTTCCCCGCCGGACCAACGTGGAGTTCGCGCGCGTGCGGCAGGGGTCGGCAGGAACGGAGAACGTGGAGTTCGCGCGCGTGCGGCGAGGGCCGGGGGGCACCGAGATCGATTTGGTCGTATGGGAGCGGGGCTGCGGCATCACCCTCGCCTGCGGCACCGGTGCTTGTGCCACGGTGGTGGCCGCTTGCCTGGAGGGCCGAGCCGCACCTGACCAGGAGATCCCGGTGCACCTTCCCGGCGGGACGCTCTTCATCCGGGTGGCCAGCCAACCCGCACCCGAAGGGTCGCCGAGCTACTCTGGCGTCTCAATGCGCGGCCCCGCCCGCATCGTATTCGAGGCCGAGATTGATCCCGATCAGATCTGCAAGCCGGCCGGAGAGTCGTAGGCGGGCACAAGAACATGCGAAGCATTCTCTGCGCCTCCCTGATTCTTGTGGGATTCGCGTGTACCAGTACCAGCGGACCAGGAGCGCCTGCGGCTGGCAATAGCGGTGGAACGAACAGCACTGCGGCCAGCGGCGGCACGAACGAAAGTGGGGGAGCTGCCGGCAAGAGTAGCGCAGGCGGAACCAGCGCGACGGGCGGAGTGGCTACGACGGGTGGAGTGAGCGGCAGCGCCACGGGAGCGGGCGGCGGCAGCGCTGCGGGAGCGGGCGGCGCAAGCACTTTCCAAGATGCAGGGGCAGGCGGAGCGGGCGGGATGACCAGCGCGGGTGGTGCATCTGCTTCGGGCGGGACTGCCGGCACGACGGGGAGCGGCGGCGCGGGAGGCACGGCCGCAGGCGGGAGCACGGCTGGCGCCGGTGGCAGCGGAGGTTCGAGCGGAGGGAGTGGCACAGGGACAGGTGGTCGGGACGCGGGTGGCGACTCCAAAGATGCGGGACGCGATGCGGGTAGCGATGTCGGTCCTGCGCCCGACAGCGCGCCAGATGTCAGCCGGGACACAGGCAGGGATCAAGCTTCCGTCACCGCCGATGCGGGCAGCGACGCGATCCCGGTGCCCGACGGGTACGTCCTAGCTTGGTCCGATGAGTTCGACGTCGACGGCGTGCCCAACCCGAAGAACTGGAATTTCGAAACCGGGTTCGTGCGCAACCAGGAGCTGCAGTGGTATCAGCCCAACAACGCCTCGGTGGCGGGCGGCCTGCTGATCATCGAGGCACGTAGGGAGCGCGTAGCCAACCCCAACTACTCTGCAACCGGTGCGGATTGGAAGACCCAGCGCCAGTATGCCGAGTACACCTCGTCCAGCATGACCACCTCGGGGCTGCACACTTTCCTCTACGGCCGCTTTGAAATGCGCGCACGCATCGACACGGACAAGGGCATGTGGCCCGCGTTCTGGACGGTCGGAGCCAGCGGCGAATGGCCCAGTGGCGGCGAGATCGACATCATGGAGTACTACAATGGCAACATCCTGGCCAACGTGGCCTGGGGCACCAGCACCCGCTGGGTGGCCCAGTGGGACTCGTCGGCCAAGGCCATCACCAGCCTTGGCGACCCGCAGTGGTCGAGCAAGTTCCACGTCTGGCGCATGGACTGGGACGATCAGAACATCGTGCTCACCGTGGACGAATACCAAATGAACACCACGTCGCTTGCCACGGCGGTCAACCCCGACGGCACGTCCCCTTTCAAAAAGAATCAATACATCATCGTCAATCTGGCCATCGGTGGCCAGAACGGCGGCGATCCTTCCGCAACCACCTTCCCTGCTCGCTACGAGATCGACTACGTGCGCGTCTTCCAGAAGAAGTAGGAGGGTGGGGTCAGAAGAGCTTGTGGACGACCACGTACACGCCCCCTGATTCCACCACGGAGGTAAATGCAGACGGGGCCTCGGTCGTCTTGAAGCTGACGCTATTCGGCTCGCAAAGGTAGTTCTTGAGCAGCCCGTTCGCCAGCGCATCGCCGCGTGCGACCACAGTGCACACGGCGTTGGTTACCGACGCCTTTTGTTGAATAGCGAACAGCCCTGCCTGAGAAATGATCTGAACTGTGCCGGCGTTGCCAGGGTAGAGGCCGTCCAAGACAATCACTGTCCCGCCGCGGTTGACGAAGGCGCTCATGGCGCTTGCCCAGTCCTGTCCCAACTGGTTGAGGGTGGTGTCGCTGGCCAGCTCCTGCCCATAGATCAGAAACACATCGGCCGCGGCGAGTTGCGTGGCCACGTCCCCGTCCACCAGATCGGTCCTTTGCACCTGACGGCCTTGCGCCAGGGCCACTTGCGCGATGGCTCCGTCCGCCCCTGTGATGGCGCGCGGGTTGGCGGCGAGCTTGTACGTCAGCAAGCGGACTGGGTTGATGGGCCAGAGGAAGACCGCGTTGCCCAGAATTCGATTCATCGCCGTCCGGTTCTTCAGGTAGTCATGGCCAATGACGATCACTCGTCCTGTGCCCCAGTCCTCGCAGTGACTGTTGCTGCACAAACCGCTGGCACAAGGGACACCGCAACTCCCGCAGTTGTCGGGATCGGACGCGGTGTTTGTGCATTGTTGTCCGCAAACGGTTTCTATCGACGAGCAGATCAGACATCCGCCGTTGATGCACACGCCAGATGAACACATGGTGCTGCAGCCGCCACAGTTCTCGGGGTCGGTAAACAGATTCACACACTGATCGTCGCAAGCGGCAAGCTGCCCCGGACACTGAAGCGGGCCAGTATCTGGCAAAGCCACGTCTCCCGTGGCTTCGCTCGCATCCGCCATGGTCGCGCTTTCGCCGCCGGCGTCGTCAGCCCCGCCATCGCTGGCCAGCAATACGCCAGTTTCGTCACCGGAGCTATCCCCGGCATCCGCGCCAAGCAAGGCGCCGGTCTCGTCGCTTGCGCTGGCGTCGGTATCCACGGCGTCCACACAGCCGACACAGAGCAACGAGGAATCATTCCTACCCCCGTCTTCGGTGATTGCGTCGTCTACCGCGACTGTGCCGTCCACGGTGATTGCGTCGTCTACCGTGAGTGCGTCGTCCCCTCCCAGGCCGGAATCTACGTCTGTGTCGTCTGCCACGGAAGCGCCGTCGACTTCGACCGCTGGCGTGCCGCCGTCGTCGCCCGAATTCGCTATCTCCGCGTCGCTTGGTTCCTCGCCGTCCGCCGCTTGCCCGGCATCGCGGAGGGCACAAGACCCGGCCGGCACGCACTTGCTGCCACAGGGTGAATATCCCCTGGCGCATTGGGTTCCCACGATGGGATCCAAACACGCTGGCAGCGCGAGCAACGCCACAACCGCAAGCAACAATCGCGCTCTCATGGCTGCAGCCCTCCGGCTTGTGCGTGCCGGGGCGGTTGGGTGGGATCCGCACCCTTCGCGCGCTCTTCGACCTTCTTGATGATGGCGAATTCGACTCGGCGGTTTTGTCGATCGGCTTCTTCGTCGCTCCCCGGCACGCGCAACTGCCTGCGCCCGAATCCAGCGACGGCAAGCTTTTCCGAGGGGAAGCCCATCTCGATGAGAACCTTGCGCGCCCGCTGAGCCCGTTCGTGGCTGAGCCAATCGTTGAACGGATCCGGGCCGCGGCGATCCGCGTGGCCTTCAATGACCAGGTGGTCCCACTCGGGATGTTGCTTCCAGAGATTCAACACTGCCGCCAGTGCGGGCCGGCCCGCGGTTCGCACCCGAGCCCGGTTGGTGTCGAAGAGCACGTGCTCAGTCAGCAGAATGCGGTCTTGCTTGACCACGATAGGCGCTTCGTCCGGGCAGCCATCTTGGTCGTCGACGCCGTTGACCGTCTCCGGTTCGTTCGGACAAGCGTCCGCGACATCGGGGATTCCGTCCTTGTCGTTGTCGGGATCCGGGCACCCGTCCTCGTCCTCGAAACCGTCGAAGTCCTCGGGCTCATTGGGACACTTGTCCACGTCGTCAGGAATTCCATCGCCGTCACGATCGAGAACCTTGGGCTCGGCCACGGGGGCCACGGCAACCGCGACCGGAACCTCGATCGACGCGGGCCGGTGCGAATCGTGCATCACGATCTCGACGCCGAGCAAGGCCACCTGGGCGTCTGAGCTGTCGAGCTGGCTTGCTGGCTGTAGCACATGTAGGTAGCGCGCCGAGGGCCCGAAGATCCATTCTCGCCATCGAAAATTCCAGCCCACCGCTGCTTCGCCCTCCGCGCGCAGAAGAGTCCCGGTCAGGCCCGGCCCTACCCCAAGCTCGATCCAGGGACCGGTGCTGCGCGAATCAGGCTGGCGCCCTGCCAGCGGCCGAAATCTACCGATGGCGGACAGCGCAAGCAGACCGCCCATTCCCGGATCCCGAACTGCGCGATCCGCAGGTGCAGGACCGTTGGAAAGAAAGCCACCGCGCAGGCGCAGCCCCAGCAGGATCCAACGTCCCACTGGCAGGCTCGCGGAAAGCGCCGGCATGGTGCCAACCCCAAAACGGTCACGCAGTGGTTCACTGAGCGGAATCGCGACCGGCGCTTCCACATTGACCACCGTCTCGCGCAGCGTCTGTGCGACATCGGCCCGAGCCATGCCAGGCAAAGCCCAAACCGGCAGCAGAGCCGCAGCCGTAAAGACGACGAACTTCATCTTGAAGTTCAATCGCCTTGTTTTGCGAAGATCTTAAGGAGTCATCGTCAGAAGAGACTGCCCTGCCCGCTCGGACTGCTGCGCCCAGTCGATGGCAGCGGGATTTTCATGTGCTCGTAGGCTTGGCGAGTGGCCTGACGACCGCGCGGTGTGCGCACCAGGAAGCCCTGCTGGATGAGATAGGGCTCATGCACGTACTCCAAGGTGTCCCGATCTTCAGCCAAGGCCGCAGCCAAGGACTCGATGCCGGCCGGGCCGCCGTCAAATCGTTCCATGATGGCGCGCAGGAGCCGGCGGTCGCCCTCGTCCAGTCCCAGCTCGTCCACACCCAAACGGCGAAGGGCATAGTCGGCCGCCTCGCGTGTTACCCGGCCATCGCCGCGCACTTCGGCAAAGTCGCGCACCCGGTTGAGCAGTTTGTTGGCAATGCGAGGCGTGCCGCGCGCACGACGGCCGATTTCGAGCGCGCCGTCCTCGTCGAGACGAATGCCCAGGATGCCGGCTGAGCGTTTGACGATGGTGGTCAGCTCAGCGGGCGCGTAGAAATCAAGTCGTTCGACGATGCCAAAGCGCGAAAGCAGTGGCGAGGTGAGCTGGCCCGTGCGCGTGGTGGCGCCCACCAGAGTGAAGCGCTCGATGGGGACGGTGATGGCAGCAGCGCCGGCCCCCACTCCGGTCACGATCTCGATCTTGAAGTCCTCCATTGCCGGATAGAGACTCTCTTCGATGATCGGCTGCAGCCGATGGATCTCATCGACAAACAGCACGTCGCCGCGGCCTAGCGAGGTGAGGATACCGGCCAGGTCGCCCTTGCGCTCCAGCGCCGGCCCTGAGGTCACGCGCGCCTGGGTGCCCATTTCGTAGGCCAAGAGGTGCGCCAAGGTGGTCTTGCCCAGGCCCGGAGGGCCCGAAAGCAGCACGTGGTCCAAGGTCCCGCCGCGCTTCTTGGCCGCGGCCACGTAGACCTCCAGGTTCTCGGCTACCTTGCGCTGCCCGACGAACTCGGAGAACGACGTCGGCCTCAACGCCACGTCCATCGCCTTCTCCTTGGGCGAATCCGCTTCGGGCGAGACCACGCGTGACTCGGGCTCGCCGTCGGCGGGAGCGGGTCCATCGTCGTGTCGCTTGCGCGCCATCACTTCCTCCTCATGACCGCCAGCGCCTCTTTGATGAGGTCAGGCGTTGGCTTGCTCTCGTCGAGCGCCGACAGGATGGCCTCGAACTCGTTCACCCGATAGCCCAGCGCCTGCAGGGCGCCGAAAACCTCGCCCCGCCGGCCAGCGGGCACGATCCCCGGCAGCGGGAAGAACCCGGACGGCTCGCGGCCCGCGCCCGCCGGCACTCCGATCCTGTCGCGCAGTTCGACTGCCAAGCGCTCGGCGGTCTTGCGCCCCACGCCGCGAATCCTGGTCAGGGTGGCCAGGTCAGCCGCGCGGATGGCGCGGACAAGGTCCCCGACGGGAAAGCCAGACAGGATGGCAACCGCGACCTTGGGACCAACCCCCTGCACGGTGAGCAATGTCTCGAACACGCGGCGCTCTTCGTGATCAGCGAATCCGTAAAGCTGCAGGGGACCGTCTTGTACCGCGTGGGTGTGGATGAACAAGCGCGCCTCGGCGCCCGGGGCGGGCAGCGCGCGCTGGGCGGCTGCGGTGACCGTCACGGCATAGCCCACCCCGGCGGCCTCGATCACCACGGTGTCGGGGTTCTTCTCAAGCAGGGTGCCGCGCAGCGAAGCAATCATCGGAAGCCTGACGGCTGCGACCAAACGGCGTGAGGTGATTCATCTCGACAGCCACCCACCGGTGAGAACACAAAGGTTGGCGGGGAGGCCGCAGAGTCCGAGAAAACGCCGTGATGTTCGGGTGTTCCGAGAAAATCGTCGCTGCTTGCGCAGAAACGTGAGGCGAGCAGTAAAGAGGGCGGCACCTTCAGGAGCCTACCCCTACCTGGGCTGCTGTGGCTAGTTTCGCGAGACAATCCCTGTCTCGAAATCCTCTGCGCCCTCCCCTCTCGCCTCTGTGTTCTCAGCGGCGCGGGGCTGGCGAGACGGAATCGCTCTCGCAGCTCGTGTAGAGTAACCGCAGCATGCTCCGTGATGGCCGGCTCTTCGGACGCAAGGCGTCCTCGTTCACTTTGCAGTGGCACTTGACCAATGCCTGCGAGCTTTGCTGTCTGCACTGCTACGATCGATCTTCACGCCAAGCCCTGGGCCTGGCCGATGCGGAACGGATCCTCGACGATTTCCTGGGCTTCTGCCGCGCGCGCCGGGTGAGCGGCCAGTTCTGTTTGACCGGCGGTAACCCGTTCCTCTATCCGCACTTTCTGCCTGTGTATCGTGCGGCAGCGGCCAGCGGCTGTCCGATTTCGATCCTGGGCAACCCGGTGCCCGAGCAGCAGCTCGCGGAGATCGTCGCGCTTCGTCGGCCGGTCTACTATCAGGTCAGCCTGGAAGGCCTGCGAGAGTACAACGACCACATCCGGGGCCAAGGGCACGCTACAGCCGCAAGTTCGCACCCCCCAGGCGGGCGTGGCAGATCGCGATGGCCAGGGCGTCGGCCGCGTCAGCCTCGGGTGCGCGGCGCATGGTCAAGAGAGCACGCACGAGGAAGGCAACCTGGGCCTTGCTCGCGCGGCCATGGCCAACAATCGTGCGCTTCACCCGTGCCGGGGCATAGCCGACCACCGGCAGCCCGCGGTCACCGGCCACGAACAGGGCCACGCCACGCGCCTCGCCCAACGCCAGGGTGGCCTGCACGTTCTTGCCGTAGAACGCCTGCTCCATCGCCACTTCGTCGGGCGCCAGCTCGTCGAGCAGCTCGCACAGGCCGCGGCCAATAGTCAACAGACGCTGGTTGCGCGGCTGCCTGGGCGGCGCGGATATCACGCCGCACTCGACGTAGGACAACTTCGCATTGCCGATGCGGTCGACGACACCGTAGCCGAGACGCAGGGTTCCCGGGTCGATGCCCAGGATGCGCGTGCGGCCTGCTACGGACATGCGTGCGGCCGGATTCTGCTAGGACATGTTGGCCAGCGTGGCCTCGTCCACATCCAGATTCGAGTACACGTTCTGGACGTCATCGTGGTCTTCCAGGATGTCGAGCAGCTTGAGCGCGGATTCGGCTTCCTTGCCCGCCAGGTGTGTCTTGTTCTGTGGCACCATGGTCACTTCGGCAGAGGCCGGGGCAGGCATGCCGGCTTTTTTCAGGCCGTCGCGGATGCGCTCGAATTCCTTGGGCTCGGTGATGACAGTGAACACCTCATCCTCGCTGCGCACGTCATCGGCACCCAACTCGATGCCCGCGTCGGTTAGCTTATTCTCGTCGACATGGGCCTTTTCGTACACGATCACGCCTTGCTTTTTGAACATCCAGGCCACCGAGCCCGAGCCTGCCAGGTTGCCATTGGCCTTGGTGAGCAGGTTGCGAATCTCGCCGGTGGTCCGGTTGCGGTTGTCGGTCATGATCTCGGCCAAAATGGCCACGCCGCCCGGGCCAAAGACTTCGTAGGTGAACTCTTCGTAGTTCACGCCTTCCAACTCGCCCGTGCCCTTCTTGATGGCGCGGTCAATGGTGTCGTTGGGCATGTTCTGGCCGCGCGCCTTGTCCACCGCCGAGCGCAAGCGGGGATTGCCGTTGATATCACCACCGCCAAGTCTGGCCGAGATAGTGATCTCCTTGATGACCTTGGTCCAGACCTTCGACTTCTTGGAGTCGGAAGCCTCTTTCTTGTGCTTGATCTTCGACCATCTGTTGTGACCGGACATGCTGGCTTTGTAGCACTTTTCGTTCGCAAATGCCCCGCTTGAGGCCGCCAAAATCGCCGCTTCGCAGACGCACCGCGCTGTGACGAGCGAAGTCGGGCGGGCGACGGCTCGTGCGATGAGCGCGCTACCAGCCTGGAGTCGGCATCTCGGGACTGTTGGTCCAAGCACTCGGCTGATCACAGGCGTCGACTGAGACCCGATGTACGCTCATGCCGTTCCAGGCCGTGGCGCTCACGTTGACCCAGCCGCCGTACTGGCTCACCACCGCGCCGTCGCCGCTGACCAGCCTGACCGGTTCGCCATCGTTTGACAGGCCATCAGCTCCTATGCGGCCTGACACACGCACGATCACCGTGCCATCCCGCGGCACCGGATCCTTGCCGTCATCCGGGACGAAGTTGGCTGCCACTACCAGCGCAAAGCCGCCGGCCGGGACTGCCAGGTCCGGCAAGACATCGCTGCCGGTCTTGTCTTCGATGAGCATGCCGGCCAGCGACACTGGCTCGCTTTCCAGGTTGTTCAATTCGACGAACTCTTGCGTGTACTCGGAGCCAGCGGGGTTCGCCAGCACCTCGGTGATGACCAGCCGGGGAGTCTTGGGCGGCAAATGCAGCGCGAGCACGGAAGAATCCGCGCTGTTGCCAGCGCGATCCACGGCCCGCGCGACGGCCTGGGCGTCCACGTCGAACGGCAGATCTGGAAGGTGGGTCAAGAAGTCGAATTCGGTGCCAATCGCGCCCAGATCCAGGCTGGCCCCCTCTACGCCGGCGGTGATGATGATCGCGGGCCACGCCGCCTCGTCAGTCATGAACTGCGCGTGCACACACCCCTCGGCGATGGTCAGCGCGAAACCGCTCACCAAAGGAGCGTATTCATCTGGAGCGTCAGCCGTGGTGAACGATCCCACCTGGCCGGCAGGAACCGGCTTGCCGCCCTGCAAGTGCAAGGCATCGGCGACGACCTCGACAGCGTAGGATGTGGCTGCCGCCAGAGTACCTGTCGGGATGGCCGCATAGCAGGTGCCACTGCAGAGAACGGTATCTCCCAGAGCGAGCGCCACCTGGGTGCCGTCACTAGCGCGGAGATTGAGCGGCGCAATGGACTCGGGAACCTGCAACGGGCCGAAGAAACGAAGAACGATTCTCGCCAGGTTTGTAGGTACCTGCACGGCACCGGCAGGCGGGTCGACCAGCTCGGGCAGGCCGAAAACTGCACCGGCGTCACTGGCTGTGGTCACGCCGCCAGTCGGCGTGCTGGGCGCATGCCGTTCCGCTGCCAGGTCAGTATTCGGGGAGCACGCGGCACAGGCAAGCAGCGCCAGAGAGCAAATGCGCGAAGAAGGCATCGCCTGCCTTATCGGACGGACCCGTCCCAAGTTGCGGCGAGTTTTGAGACACATCTTTGCTGGCGTTCAGGCGATGATGTGCGGCTGATGACACGTTCCCCCCTGGCGCTGCGCGCACTTCTTCTTCTGGCCCTGGCCGCGGCCCTGTTGCGGCTGGCGATCCTGGCGCTGGGCTTCGCCCGCTACGGCCTGCAGGTGGATTTTTCAGCCTACTACACCGCCGCCGAGGCCGCGCTAGCCGGGCTATCCCCATACACCAACCAGGTTGGCCACCAGCCCCCGATCTGGGACGGACTGTGTTTCACCACCTTTTCCCGTTTCCTGTACCCGCCGCCGTCGCTGCTGCCCTTCCTGGGGCTGGCCATGCTTCCCTACGCTGCGGCCAAGCTGTTGTGGACCGCGCTGCTGCTGGGGCTGGCGAGCGGGGCCGTGGTCTTGGGCGCACGCCTGGCGGGCGTCCCCCTGCGCACCCGGGCCGTTGCGCTGGTTGCGCTGGGGCTCGCCGTCTGCTGGCCGCTCTTGCTCAGCTTGGAACGGGGACAAATCGATGTGGTGGTCCTGGTCCTGCTGCTGGGCGCGCTGTGGGCCAGCCGTACCCAAGCGCGGTGGCTTGCCGGGATCCTGTGGGCCCTGGCCATCGTCTTCAAGCCCCACACCCTGCTGGCCCTGCCCTTTCTGCTGCTGCGCCGTCAGTGGGCCGTCGCGGGCAGCGCGCTGGCAGCCCTGGCGCTGGCCGTCGGCCTCTCTAGCCTGGTGGCACCGGCCGTCGCCCATGAGTACCTAGACACGGTGGCTCTGCGGCTGGCCCGCCACGGCGACGATCCTCCCAAGTCCGATGTATTGCCACGCGAAACCATGCGCAGGGTACTGGCCGGGCTGCCGCCCCAGCTTGCCAGCAAGCAGGGACGCCTCTACCGCCGGTTCGGCCTGGAGTTCGACGCGCGCGGCTCGTTGGTGTGGGCGGTGGGTGGCGAAGCGCCGGCACACCCGGGCACCCTGTCCTTGGTTTTTTGGACGGCGCTGTCCGGTCTGGTCTTGGCCTGCCGTCGGCCCCGGGCTGATGAACCCAGGCGCGTGGGGAGCCCGCCGGCTGAGCCAGCGCCGCGCGTGGCGCACCATCGCGGGAGGGTTTGGGAACCCTTTCAGGGTTCCCATAGCAGTCGCGTGGGGAGCCCGCCGGCTTCGCCGGCGGCGCACCATCGCGGGAGGGTTTGGGAACCCTTTCAGGGTTCCCATAGCAAACGATTTGCCGTCGAGGATCTGGCCTGGTGGCAAACCGGATGGTGCGTGGTCCTGCTGTCCGCGCCGCTGACCTGGGCCATGAACGCCACCTGGCTGTTGCCGGCCGGCTTCGTGGTCGCAGCACGCCACGCACGCTGGAAGCAGCAGACCGCAGGCTGGTTGGGTACGACATCGCAAGTGACAGCCGTGCTGGGCCTGGCGCTGGCCACCGTGCCCGATCGATTCGCCTTGCCCTGGCCAGCACCGCTCGCCTTGCTCTCGCCGTACAAGTACGTGCTGGGCACCGCGCTGGTTGCCGTCGCCATGGTGGCAGGCTCCTGGGTCAACCTGGGGCCGCCCGAGGTAGACTGACTGGCGAGATCTTTCCGTGCCCAAGTCGCCCTCAACATCGCCCCCACCCGCAGACCCCGCCCCCGCAGCGGGGCGTGCTTCGGCCTTCGCATCTGATGCGCCGCAGGGCCTTTCGCGCAAGGGCCTGATTCTGCTGGCCGCGCTAGGAGCCCTGCTGGCCGGCCTGTTGCATCTGCCGCCGGGCAGGTTTCTTGCCAGCGAAGACTGGACTCGGTTCCATGTCTTCAATCGCGAATATCTCTACGGCGCCTTGCGGGCCGGGCGCTTGCCGCTGTGGAACCCGCATGTGGCTTTGGGCCGGCCCTTCCTGGCCGACGTGGAGACAGCGTTCCTCTACCCGCCCCACCTGCTGTACCTGGCGCTGGCCCCGGAATCGGGCGCGGCGGTCTTGCTGTTGCTCCACGCCGGCCTGCTGTGCGCGGGCATGGCCCTGCTGGCCCGCGCGCTGGGCATGGGCCGAATTGTGGCCGCAGCCGTTGCGCTGGCCTTCGTGGCCTGTGGCGCCGTGTCGGCTCCGCTTGCTTCCGGACAGGTGCTGTGGTTCCAGGGGATCGCCTACCTACCGCTGGTCCTGCGTCTGGCCATGCGCCTGCAGGACCAGCCTTCTCTGCGTCGGCTGACCGGCCTGGCCTTGCTGCTGGCCCTGCAGCTTCTCGGCACCCATCCGCAGCTCTTCTGGATGCAGGCGGTGGGAGTGGCGGTGTTCCTAATGGCGCGCGGCTGGCCACAGTTGCGCAGCTGGCCACAGTCGCTGCGGTTATGGGCCACGCCGCTGCTGGCATGGCTGGCTGCGCATGCCTGGGCATCCCTGCTGGCCGCGGCCCAGTACCTGCCTTTCCTCGAACTTGTCACCCAAGGCAACCGACAGGCGCGCAGCCTGAAACTGGCGGGCGCCTGGTCCTTGGGTTCGGAAGGGCTGGCGTCGCTGCTGTTTCCCGTACCGGTGGGCAACTGGAGCGACCACCTTTTCTCGGGAAGCGCGGTGGTTGCGCTGGGCGTGGGCGGGATGCTGGTGCGGCGGGATCGCAACGCCCGCGCGCTGACCGCCCTGGCCGTATTTGCCACCGTGCTGGCCCTGGGCACGGCCACACCCCTGCTTGGAGCCGCAGTTCACCTGCTGCCCGGCCTGTCCCTCCTCCGCGTGCATGGCCGCTTTGGGATGTGGACGGTGGTTGCGCTGTTGCTGCTGGCTGGTCTGCTGCTGGAGCAGGCGCAGGCAGCGCGCCGCGGGCGTATCCTGGTCCTCGTCCTGTCGTGCCTGGCGGCCTTGGTTGCGCTGATCCATCCGACGGCTCGCCAGGTGATGAATCCGGCAGCCCGGGTTGCCCCACCTCTGGCTCTGGGCCTGCTCTGCTTCTTGTGGTTGGACCGGCAGGCCCTGCGGCCGTCGGTACGCACGACCCTCGCCGTCGCCCTGGCTGGCCTGACCCTGTTCGAACTTGGCCTGGGCACCCACGTCAGCTACGGCACGCTGGTCACACGGCGGGAATACCCGGCCGAGCGCCCGGTGGCCGAAATCCTGGCGCACCAGGGCCTGCTGCAGCAAGGCCAGTCCCCGCCGCGCGTGTCGCTGCCTTTTCCCTTTGCCCGAGAAAACGCCGGAATGCGCCTCGGATGGAGCACGTTCTCGGGCTACAGCGGCCTGTGGCTGGAGCGGACTTGGAGCTATGTCCACCAGGCAGCGGGATTGGAGGTCCCAACCACCGCAGTCGCCTTCCCCGCCGCCAATGTGTATCGCAGCCCGTTCCCGCTGCCCGACACCTCACTGGTGTTGGGACTGGATCCCCAAACCCTTCGCCTGGCCCAGGCCGTGACCGTGGCCCCGCGCGCACAAGTGGTGGGGGCTGCGCAGGTCGTTCCCGGGGACTTTGTGCAGGTGCTGCGGGCCGTGCTGCGCAGTCCCGATCTGCGCCAAGTCGCCCTGGTGGAGGAGGATGTTCCGTCACTGCCGGCCAACCCCGTGCAGGGATTCCAGGGAAGCGCCCGTGTTTCTCGCTTCGCCCCCGAGATGATCACCGTCCAGGTCGAGGCCACGCACCCCGCACTGCTGATTCTGGGCGAGGCCTACTACCCGGGTTGGACGGCGCAGGTGGGCGGGCGGGAAATTCCCTGCCTGCCCGCCAACGCCTGGATGCGAGCCGTGCCCATTCCCGCCGGCAAGCAGGAGATCATCTTCCATTTTCACTCCACCTTGCTGATTCCAGGCGCGCTCCTGTCCATCCTATCCCTCGCGTTGGCCTTGGTGGTCCTGCGCCGGCGCGCGTAGCTGCAACACAGACCACGCATCTTCCGCACCGGCCACTATATACTCGCTGACCATGAAACCTACGCCCGATCTCATTCTGGCCTCTGCGTCGCCGCGCCGACGTGAGCTGCTAGAACGTCTGGGTTTGCTGCTGCGGATCGAGCCGGTAGAGGTTGACGAGACGCCGACGCCGGGCGAAAGGCCGCGCGCCTACGCCCAGCGCCTGGCGGCGGAGAAGGCCGCTGCGGCGCTCGCCAGACTGGGCTCGCCAGCACTGCCGGTCTTGACCGCGGACACGGTGGTCGTGCTGGATGACGACATCCTGGGCAAACCGGCCAACCAGGAGGAGGCCGCGGCCATGCTGCGCCGGCTGGCAGGCCGGCGCCACGAGGTGATGACCGCGTATCGCGCGCACTTTGCCGGCCGCATGGTTGAACGTGTGGTCAGCACCGGCGTGACTTTTCGCTCGCTCGACCCGGCCGAGTTGCGCGCCTATCTCGATTGCGACGAATGGCAGGGCAAGGCCGGCGCCTACGCCATCCAGGGCATCGCAGGAGCATTCGCCATCGAGGTGCACGGGTCGTTCTCCAACGTGGTCGGGTTGCCGCTGGCCGAGGTAATAGCGGACCTGCGCGCACTGGAGGCCCTGCCCCGCTACCCGCCGCCGGCTTTTGGAGGAAACGCCCAGTGAATCGCGCGCAAGCCATCGCCGCCAACCTAGCCGACGTGCGCGCCCGCATCGCACAAGCCGAGGCCGCCGCGGGTCGGGCCGCGGGCAGCGCGCGCCTGGTGGCAGTCAGCAAGACCGTGGCAGCGGCCGACATTCTGGCTGCGCTTGCCGCTGGCCAGCGGGATTTTGGCGAGAGCTACGGGCAGGAATTCCGCGACAAGCGCTTCGAGGTCGAGACCGGTGCCCAAGTCTCCGATTTGCCACAGCCGCTCTGGCACTTCATTGGCCCGCTGCAAACCAACAAAGTGAAATACGTGGCCGGCAGGGTAGCGCTGATTCATTCGATCGAAGCGGAAGACGTGCTGGCCGAGATCGAGCGGCGCGTGGCCACGCTGCAGCCATCAGCGCCGCAGGACTGCCTCATCCAGGTCAACCTGGCCGGCGAGGCGCAGAAGCACGGCGTGGCGCCAGCGGCACTCGCCGAGCTGCTGGCCAGCTTTGCCCGGCTGACCCACTTGCGCTGCACCGGACTGATGGTCATGCCCCCTTTCAGCGACAATCCCGAGGAGTCGCGGCCGATTTTCGCGGCCCTGCGCCGTTTGCGCGACGAGCAGGCAGCCATCAGCCAGCCCAACGTCCAGCTTGCCGAGCTGTCCATGGGCATGAGCCACGACCTGGAAGTCGCGGTGGCCGAGGGCGCAACCCTGGTGCGGGTGGGCACGGCGATCTTCGGAGCGCGCTAGCCGCGCCGGCGGAGACGCCCAAACGCGGCGGCCATCGCAACGGTCAGGAGCGACAGCCACGAAACCCATGGCGACAGGGTGAGCGCCAAGGGTTGGAAGCGCATCTCGAGCGTGTGCGTGCCTGCGGACACGATCACGCCGCGTCCGACTGAGTTCGCCCGCAGGATGGGCACCTCGGCCCCATCCAGCCAAGCGCGCCAGCCGTCAGCAAACGCATCCAGCAGCACGAAGAGCCGGGGGCCGGGCGCGACCAGATCGAAACGCACGCGTTCAGGCTGCCACGCAGCGGGCCTGACCTCGACGATCCCGCCTGGCCCATCGAGCAGGACGTCCCCAGCGGGCACGGCCATAGGCGCGCGCCGACCCCGCACCAGCACTTCGCCGGCTGTCACGATGACTGCGGGCCGATCCTCGGCAGCGGCCAGTGCAGCCGGTTCACTGCCCGGTGCGACGATGCGCGCACCTGTGGTGAGAAAGGCGCGCGGCAACTTGTGGGTCACCGACATCACCGCAGCGTCGGGCAACCGAGTGGTCAGGGTGAGTCGTCCCGAGGCCATCCCCTGCACGGCCCAGCGCAAGCGGCGGCTGCTCGGCGCCATGGCAATATCGCAACCCGTGGCCTCAGCCAGCACTACGCCGTCAACGTCATACAATGTGGCGATTCGCTGGGCCGGGTCCGCCAACTCCAGTCCGTAGCCGAAGAGTACGCCCATGTGATGATCGAGGTTGGAATTGGGCAGAAGCTCGGCAAGTTTACGCTGGTACTCAGCGCGATAGGCCGCGCCGTCGAGCCCAAGGCGATTCTGGTCAATCACCTGGCTGCGCAGGACGCGCGCCCCCCAGGGGCGCACCTCGGGCACCCAGTCAGGCCGAGATGTCGCGGCGGGAGAAGCGGTCCAGTGCAAGTCCAGCCCAGCCAGCGAAGAATCAAGCGCGAGCAGGCCGCCGAGCAGGGCCGGCAGCATTCGGACGCCAACGCGTTTTCTTCCCACCAGCCAGCACAGCACGACCACCGCCGCCGCAAACGCAGCAGCGCGCGCCCCGTCGCGTCGCAGTGTCTCGCCCGCCTGTTGCACAATACTGCCGGGTGCACCCGCGGCGCGAGCGAGAGGACCCTGGATTGCTGGCCCCAGCAGAGCGCCGAGGGTGCAGAACCCCGCCACCGTGCCCGCCACCTGGGCCAACCGTCGCAAGTCAGCGATGGCACGCGACAGGGTCAGCGCACCGACCACGCCGATGAGAATGACTGCGTAGGGGGCCAGCTTCGAGGGATAGCGGAAGTAGGTGAATATCCCGTGGGTCACGCCCCACAGGGGCGTCTCGGCGCCGGTCGCCAGAAGGTAGAGCACGATTGCCGCCACCGCCGCCCAGCGCACGAAAGCGTCCTTGCGCTCGCGCCAGAACCCCCATAGCCCGAACCCGGCCACGGTGGCGCCGACGTAGAGACTGTGAACAAAGAGCCGTTCCCGGCTCATGGTGCGAAAGGGCCAGAAGGTGAACTCGGGCAGGGGCAAGCCGCGTGGATTGGGCAAGAAGAGCCCTAGCAAGTCCGCCGGAGAGAGCGACCATTGGCCGGCTTCCATGGAAGTAATACCGCTGCCACGCGCTGACCTCTGCAAAAACCAACAGAGTGGCACCCAGCTTCCAGCGCCAATGACCAGGGCCAGGCCGCCAGCGCCGCTCAGGCGTACCAGATCGGCACGCAACGCAATGTCTGCGCGCCGTCGCTCACGACATGCCCCCCACCACACGAGCAACCCCGCTCCCGTGGCAAAGAGGGTGCCCGGCACATCGCCGCCCAACGTGGCCAGACCGATGCTCACCCCCAGCCCGATGAGCGCCATACTCTCGCCACGACCCAGACGTCTGGCAAACAACAACGTCCAAGGGAAAAACGACAGCGAGGTAAGGTACGCTGGGCTGGTCAGCCATGAGGGCGCAGGTCCGGCCAGGGCAAGCGCAGCCCCAGCCCCGGCAGCCAGCACGGACAGCGCACCCAACTCGCGCAACAGTACGGTTGCGCCCGCCGCGAGCACGCCAAGCTGGATGAGCAAGAGCAGGCCCAATGCCTGTCCTGCCGGCAGCGCGCAGCCCAGAATCCGGGCAGGGTAAACCGGCAGTGCGCTGACGTCGGTGATCAACGGAGCGCCCACTCCCACGTAGGGGTTCCAGAGCGGCAGGTGCCCGCTGCGTAGCGCCTGGTTGATGAGGCCGGTCATGGGCACGTCGAAGCGCAGGTGGTCGTCGTAGTAAAGATCGCTTATCCCAAGCGCCAGCCCAGCGTAGGGCAGCATGGCGACTAGGGCCGCCAGGGCTGGCCAGCCGAGCCTGGAAATTGTGCGATGGGAGTTCACAGCCAATTCATCCGAAGGAAGGGGATTCTATACGGGAGCAAGGCTAGACTGGAAAACGTGTTGACCCTCCTTCGTCGTGTCGCTCCCCTTTTCGCGCTGTCCCTCCTCGCCTGCGCGGGCCGCGCGCCTGCCCCGCAGCCGCCGACCGCCACACCCGGACCGGATGCCCCCACCGCCATGCAGCCGCCTGCCTTTGTCCCGCTGGGCGCTGACGGCGGCTCAGGAAGCCAAGCTTGGCACCCGGGCTCGCCGCGCAATCAGATCCGCGAGGCGATCTTCACGGGCGCCTGGACTGCCGTGCGCGACAAGCACTTCGACAAGACGCTGGGCGGCCTGGACTGGGATGGCTTGCGCCGAAAGTACCAGCCCCTCGCGTTGGCCGCACCTGATGAGCCGACGTTCTACCGGCTGCTCAATGAGATGCTCGGGCTGCTCGGTCAATCGCACTTACAGGTGCATGGCCCGGGCGAGGAACCGGGACCGCCGCCCGACGAGATTGCGTCCCCGCAGGCCAGAACCGCTGCCGCCGATGCCATTCGCGAGGCAGGCGACGACTACGGCGATCCCGGGCTGCTCGTCCGCATCATCGAGGGCAAGCCGACCATCACCCGCGTGCGCCCCGGCTCCTCGGCCGCGGGCGCCGGCCTGCGGCCCGGTTTTCTGGTCACCCACATCGGTGGCCGTGCCCTGGCCTCACTGCCGCCCTCAGGCCGGGCGCTGCGACCGGTGGAAGAGCGCTTTCGCCTGCGCCAATTGGCGGCGCGTCGTCTGGCTGGCCCGGTGGGAAGTCGAGTGAGCCTGCGCTGTCTTGACGAGAACGATCGTCCGATTGAAGTCATGTTGGAACGCGACCCACCCCCAGCGCGTGCCATTCAGGTGCTCAACATGTCGCCCGTGGTTCCAGAAGTGGCAAGCCGGCAGAGCGGCGAGGTCGGCATCCTGGCCTTCAACGTATTCTTGCTGCAGCCTGTGCTCGGCGAAGTGCAGAAGGCCATAGACGGATTCCGGGCTCGCGGGGCCAAGGCCATCATCATTGACCTGCGCGGTAACCCGGGTGGCATCGGCGCCATGGTCATTCCCCTGGCCGCGCGTCTTAGCACCGCGCCGCTGACCCTGGGCACCATCGTCTATCGCGATTTCTCCAACACGCTCGCCACCACCGCCTCGCTCGGCATCAAACCCTTCGCCGGCCGGGTGGTCATCCTCACCGACGAGGGCAGCGCTTCGACCTCAGAGATCTTCGCCGCCGGGCTGCAAGAGGCGAAGCGCGCCTTCGTCGTCGGGGACACCACCGCGGGCGCGGCCTTGGGCTCAATCATCGAGGGATTGCCGGGCGGCGCTGTGGTGCAGATTCCGGTGGCTGACTTCAGAACGCCCAAGGGCATGACCATCGAGGGTCGGGGCGTGCAGCCCGACCATCGGGTGTGGGAGACGCGCGCGGGGTTCTTGGCCGGCCGCGACGTCGTACTTGACGCCGGCCTTGACCTGGCCAAAGCATCGCACCCGCAATGATCGCTGTTCTCTTGTCCCTGTTGGCCGCAGCCCCGGCCGAAGGCCCGACGCCTCTGCGGCCGGCGCAGGCCATTCTGGATGACTACGCCAACGCCGTCGGCGGGCTGCAGGCATGGAAACGGTTGCGCAGCGTACACCTCAAGCGCGCACTGACCGTGACCGGCCAAGGGGCCAGTGGCAACGAAGAACACTGGGCCACTGCCGACGGAAAAACCCGGAGTGAATCCACTCTGAGGGACGTGGGAACGTTTCGCCAGGGCTCGGATGGCCGCGTGTTCTGGTCACAGGATCCGGTCTTTGGGTTGCGCAAGCTGGAGGGCGCCGAGCAAGAAGACTCTCGCATCAACGCGGCCTGGAACGCCGAGCCCGATCTGGCGAGCCTTTACCTCGCGATCCGATCTGTTCCAGTACCCAATCAAACGGCAGCCGAAGCGGGCACCGACCTCGAATGCGTGGAGTTACAGAAGAAGCTGGGCAAGCCATCCGTGCTGTGCTTCGACGCAAAGACGCATCTGCGGGTTGTGCAGACCGGTGTGCAACCCTCGCCCGGTGGCGACATCCCCTACCGACTCGTGTTCGGCGACTGGCGCTCGGTCAAGGGCATCAAGACCTGGTATCTAGAAAAGATGACCGCCGGCCCCACCACCGTAGAGGGCCGCATCACCAGCCTGGTGTTCGACGAAAAGATCCCCGCCAGTCGCTTCAATATGCCGAAGCCGTGACTAGATTTCCTCCGGCAAGTCCGCCGCCAAACCCGCGTCCCGGTGCGCGAAGTAGTTCACCACCAGGCCTTCCTTGAGCGCGCTCTCGCACACCAGGGCGCCGGGATAGCCGGTCAGCTCCAGCAAGGTCCGCAGCACGACGGTGCCGGGCAGAAGTGTGTCCGCACGCAAAGCGCTGAGCCCCGGGATGGCAGCACGCTCTTCCTCGCTGGCGTCGGCCAGACGCTGCTCGAGCAGTTTCAGATCGTCGAGCGAGAGCGCGAGATGACGACCCAGCCCTTCCCCGGCCTTGCCCGCGACCGGCGCGGCCCTGCCCGCGCTGCCTTTGGCCAGCCGGGCCAGCGCCAGGGCCGTGCCCGAAGTGAAGGTGACGAAGTCGAAGCCGACCTTCTGCATCTGCCGAACCGCCGGCTGCACCAGCACCCGCACACGCGTCTCGGCGGTGAGGATTTCGGCGCGGGACATCTTGCCAGCAAAGCGGCACTCGTCACGCAAGCGCAGCACACCCATCGGCATCGACGTAGCGAACAGACACTCGTTGGCATCGCCCACCAGTGCCTTGATCGAGCCGCCACCGACATCGAAAAGGGCAACCTTGTGCTTGTCCAGATCCAGCGCCTGGCGCGCCCCCCAGTAGATGAGCGTGGCCTCTTTGAACGGATCGAGCACCTCCACCGCAAGTCCTACCTCGCGCTGCACAGCACTCACGAACTCGGCACCGTTGCGCGCCTCGCGAATGGTGCTGGTGGCGACCGCCACCGTACTCCCGGGCTTATGCTGATCAGCCAGGCTGCGTAGCTTGCGCAAGGCTTCCAGACCACGCGCGAAGCTGTCCTCGGGAATTACGCCGTCACGAAGTGACTCCGCGCCCAGACGCACCATCTCCTGTGCCTGTTCGAGCAAGAGCAGCCCGCCTTGGCCATCCGCCTCGGCCACCAGCAGGTGGAACGAGTTCGACCCGAGGTCATACGCAGCCACGCGCGAGCGCGGGCCCGCGGCCAGCGGTGCTTGTTCAGACTTTCTGATGAATCTCAGACCAGACATCGTCGTGTGTTCTTACCATTGCACCGCTGTGGACCTGCACATGAATCGGTGAGCGCTGCATCGTGAACAGGAGCCGCACAAAAAGTCGTGCAGATTCTCGCGGGCGTCGTACCATCGGCGGGGATGAGGGAAAGACGCATGGTGCCTAAACTGAACCGAACTTCCATTGGAATTCTCGTCGTGCTCGCGATGCTCCTTGCACTCCTGGGGCTCGAACCGGGAGCCGCGGCGGCGGGCCTCGACAAGAAGGGTTCGGCCGACGCGAAAAGGGCGACTCAACTCTACAAACAGGGAAACTACGAAGAGGCCGCGGCGGTCTTCCTGCAATTGAGCGTCGACAACCCGGGCATGCCGGTCTTCGTGCGCAACCTGGGAGCCTGCTACTACTATCTACGCCGTCCTGATCCGGCCCTGTCCAATCTGCGCGAGTACCTGGTCAAGAAGAAGGATGTCACGCCCGAGGATCGCGCCGAGGTTGAAGGCTGGATCGCGGAAATGGACCAGCTACGCCAGCGTGGATCAACCCCTGCTGGCGCTGCGGTTCCGCCCGCCTTGCCGATGGCACCGCCACCTCCAATGCCGGTGGCACCGACACCGCCAATGCCAGCCCCCGGCGGCTACGCGCCCCTGCCGCCAGCACAGCCACCAGTGGCCCCGGCCGTGATGCCAGAAACGCCGCCGGCTCGGTTCGATGTGCCACCCGTCCAGCCGCAAGGGCCAGCCGGTCCTGCGCCATACCCACCGTCGCCATTCGCTCCCGCGCAATATCCCCCGCAGTATCCCGCGCAGTATCCTCCGCAATACCCCGCGCAATACCCCGCGCCCGCAACTGCGCCTCCGTCAACGCTGGGCCCAGCCGCGACTGCCGAGCAGGTGCCGCCCCCGCCCACGGAATCCGGCAGTGGTCGCAGGACCGCGGCCTGGGTGATAGGCGGGGTGGGCGTAGCTGGGCTGCTCGCGGGCGGTGTCTTCACCGCTCTCGCCGTGTTGGATTTCTCTGACGTCGAGACGAAATATGACCCTGGCAAGAAGAGCGACGGCGAGACCTTCGCGACCTTGCAGTGGGTCGGCTATGGCGTGGGCGCCGCGGCCATCGCGACCGCCATCATCCTCTTCGCCACGGGCAAGGACACGCCGCCGAATTCAGTGGTTCTTGCGCCCACCGTGGGGCCGGGCATGGCTGGCGCTGCGCTGAGTGGGCGCTTCTAGGACACAAGACAAGGACGTTGACATGAAACGGGGCGATCTCATTTTCTTGGTTCTCTTCCTCGGCTGCTCGCCGCATTTTCAAAGCGGCAAGACCCAGTGCTCCGACACAGGCGAATGCCCGGACGGTTTCACTTGCGTCAACAATGGGGCCGGCAATTTCTGCTATGACGACAGCGCGCCGATGTTCACGGGAGGAACTGGGGGACCGGGCGGAACCGGCGGCAGCGGCGGACGCTCGGGAGGGACCGGCGGCAGCGGCGGAGGGAGCGGCGGAACGACCGGCTGTGCCAACCCGGCGTATCCGACCTACTGCGGTCCTATAGGGACTTTCCCTGGCGGGTGCTGGGCTACGGGGGTGGTGTGCTCCACCATTACGAATTGCGGCACGAGTGCGGCACCGGACTACACAGCTTGTGAAACTGCAGGCTATCACCCCGACTGCAACGGCACCAAATGCCTCCCCCCCAGTGCTGACGCGGGGTCTTGCCCAACGCCTGCGGCTGGCGGCACCTGCAATGTCTTTCCAGCCTGCGGCTGCCCGACCGGACAGGTCTGCTACCCCAACACGCAAGCTACCGGGCTGAAGTGTTACCCGTCCGGCAGCTTGGGGGAAGGCGCGGACTGCACAAACGGAGCCTGTGCAAGCGGCTTCGGATGTTTCGGAGATGTCTGCAAGACATACTGTCAGCTAGATTCTGATTGTCCAGCGGTCGATTCTGCCCGGACTTGCGTCCAAACCTATTGGGACTCCGTGAACATGATCGCGGGGGTTTCCGCGTGCGCCCGCGTGTGTGATCCAGTTTCCCCCCAGAATCCTCGTAACCCACTGTTGGCCTGTCCCGTAGGATTCGGATGTAGCTCGTGGGGCACGTCCTACCCAGGAGCCACCGACTGCGTACCGCAGCAGTCGGGCACCGGAATTGCCGGCGCGGTTTGTGCCACGGACGCCGATTGCACCCCCGGGTACTACTGCAGCAACGGGGGCACATGTTTCAAGTACTGCTACACGGTTGCCGATTGCCCGACAGGCAAGCTGTGCAAATATCCGTCCACGCCGATCTACGCCGGAACCACTCAAGTCGGCTACTGCAACTGACGGGTTGACTCACCCGCCGCGCAGGTTGCGCTCGGCATGGGCAAGGATCTCGACCAGGCTCTCCAGGGCGGCCTCGCTGCCCGGGACGCCATGCGTGCGCTGGGCGATCTCCTTGGCTAGCAAAGCCAGCAAGTAGCGAAGCCGCGCCTTCCCGTCGCCGTGCAAGGCAACATAGTCGTCTTGGCTGGCGTTGACCTGCCAGCGCCGGCCATCGAAGCGGCTGCGCCAGCTTGCACCGGCGTCGTCAACCAGCTCGGGCTCGGGAATGCCGAAGCCGAGACCGGCGCCAGGCTCCTCGGCCTCGATGATGACGACGACGGCTTCGCCCCGCGCCCGGTGCTCGCCCTGCCGGCCCTCAGCGACCAGGGAGAAGCGACTGCCGGCCCGCGCCTCGGCCGAGGCCAGCACCGCCGGCCGCCGGCCCGCCCCCGCGATGGACAGCACGGGCGAGGCCGTGCTCCAGACGATGTCCACCTCGCCCAGCACGCGCCGGCCCGACTCGTCCACGCCCACTCCCAGCACACGGCGCTCGCGGCCGGGCGCCAGCGTGATCTCGGGTGGCGAGATTCTGATACCGGCAAGCGGCCCGGGCGGAAAGAGATCCAGGGTGCGATCCCGACCCGGCGAGGCCTCGTCTTGGCTTTCGCCTGCGCCGTCGCCCGCAGCCGCCTCGGCGCCACTGGGCGCGATCCCGGCCTCGGCAGCATCCCGCAGCTCGGCCTCACTGCTCGCCACCGTAGGCAGCTCGTACTGCGGCAGTCGGTCGCGCAGTCCCTTGAGCGCGCGCCGCAGGTCCTGCACCACCTGCCGGCTGGCCGCGGCTCCCCGCTCGCGCTCCAAGCGCCCAAGCTCAGCCTCGACCAACGGCACAACTCCGTCCAGGGCACGCACGAATGCCTCGGCCGCAGCGTCCGGCACCACGCCCCTACGCGTGCCTGGCGGTACGGTGAAACCGGGGAAATCGATCAAGCCGGCCAGCTCGCGTCCGATCCAGGGCGGCCGGTCCAGACCCAGGTTGCGCAGCTCTCCCATGTCGTCGGCAACCAGAGTCCCGGCACAGCTCACTTCCAGCGCTGGGCGTTCGAAGCCGCGGGCCAGGTAGAGCTCAATCCGAACTGGGGGATGCCCGTCGACCGTAATCTCCGGCGGCAGAGCGAGAGGCTCGCCGGTGAAACGCCGGGGTACCACGGAAAAACGCCGGGGCACCGGCCCGCGCGCCATACCGTCGAAGATCTCAATGGACACGCCGCTAGCCAGGATGGCACCCCGCAGCTCGGCGGCCAGGTATTCCGTCAGCCGGCGCGCACCCAGCATGCGCAGGGCCGAGTCGTGCAACTCGGAAACGATGATCTCGGTGAAAGTCTCCTCAATCTCCAGCGGCATACGATCGCGCAGGATCTCGGCCCTTTCCTGATCCTCCACCAGGTGCAGAAGCCACACCTCAGAGCCACGCACGCGGGTGCGGATGTCCATGCGGCGGCCCACCGACCAGAAGCCCAGCAGGCCGATGCCGTACTTGCCCGCCACCACCTGGTCGTGGCGCTCACGCGGCGACAGCCCGCGCTTGCGTGAGTGCCCGATCTCGGTCACCAGCGCGCTGAGAGCCTCCTCGCGCCCCAACTCAGGCAGAACGCCCTCGCCATCGTCCCGGATGATGAGCGCGGGCGTGTGCCGCACGCGCCGGCGGTCGATGCGCACCGTGCGCGCGTGGGCATCAATGGAGTTCTGGACCAACTCGGCCACCGCCTTGCGTGGATCGCTCTGACTGCGCGCCAGCCAGCGGATCAGGTCAAAGGGATCCGCCGGCTTGAGCTTGACACTGTGAGAAGCGCGTGGAGGCATGGGGACATGGTAACCGAGGCCAGCACGGCCTTGCGACAGGAAAGAAGTTACCCAATTCTCACAGAGAGCACAGAGCAGCCTCACGGCCGCAACCAAAGGGATCGCTCCGGCCACGGCCACGGCCACGACCACGGCCACGGCCACGACCACGGCCACGACCTCCTGCAACTATCGCGACACCGTCGAGAATCTTCGCGGCCCGCGAAGATTCCGCATCCTAGTAGTACAGAGAACGCTGAGAGCGGAAGAGAAGAAAAGGGTTCGGACCGCACAGGAGAAAACCCTTCCTCTTCCCTCCTCCGGCTATGTGACCTCTGTGCTCTCCGTGAGAAACAGCTAACTATCGCCTTGCTTGCCAAGCGATGCGTTCCAGAAAGTCGTTGGCGCGAAGCCGATCAGATTCCAGCGTTGCCTGATCTCGAAGGACTTCGTAGATTCGACGAGCAAGCGGCAGATCGCCGGCCAGAAACGCGGACTCGCCGTAGAGCCTCCGGCATTCCTTGGCAAAGGCCGGTTCCAGCGGCACAGCCATTCCTGGCCCATCGAGCGGACAGGCCTGCGCCAAGGGAGCGAGCGCCAGGTGGGGATCCCGGCTGGCGAGTTGGCGTCCCACGAGATAGGGCCCTAACGCCTCTTCCGGGTGAAGACGGGCAAACTCGTCGGCCAGGAAAACCACCAAGCCCGGGTCGGTGGCGCGCGCCGGGCCATCGCCAAACAGCACGCGGCCCAAGGATCGGCGGGAGCCATCGTCGGCCAGGGCGCGCTGCTTGGCCCAGGCCGTGCGCATCTCATTCTCATCGGTGGCCAGAGCCAGGCTGCGCTCTGCTGCGGCTGCTGCCTGGGTGAAGTGGCCGGCATGAAACTCGATCGCGCCGATCAGGTTGGCGGCCCGGCCGCGCAAAGGCCAGGTCAGTGACTCGTCATCAACCATCGGCTGCACCAGGGCCAAAGCCTTGTCCGAGGCGCCGGCCGCGGCCAGTGCCTCGGCCCGATCCAGCCGGTATGAAGGCTCGTCCGGATCATCCCGGCATACGCTCTCCAGCAGGCTCACTGCCGCGTCAGGCATGGTGCGCATTCGCTCCCGCGCTTGCACCACGCGTTCGGCCAGCTCACGCGCACATACTTTGTGAAAGATGGCGGGCTTGCGAAAACTCTCCTTGGCACGCGCCTCATCCCGCGCGTCCAAGGGCTGGGTTTGCAAGAAGGCCCGCCATGACTTCTCCAGCTCAGCCAGTGAGAGACCATATGCCGCCACGAAATCGCCAGCCGACCGGTAGGCCGCGCGCAGCTTGTCCGCCCCAAAGCGATCGAAGAGGAAACGACAGAACGATCCCGCCATGACATAGGCGCGCGCGCCGGACTGCACGCTGAACCCTGCCCCCATGACCCGCGCCAGCGAGGGTGCCTGGCCGAGAGCAAGCATGGCTCGCGCCTGCTGATGCAAGGTCGCACGCCCGTCGGGATCGCCAAAGTCCGCGGCCTCAGCCACGCCCTCGATGAGGCCGGTGCCCAGGTGTGGGACCGGCAGTGGTCCCCACCTGCGCCAGGCCAACGCCACACCGAACACCGGATCGCCAAACTCAGCGGCAAAGACATGGGCCAGCTCATGGCGCAGCCGAGGTGCGGGAAAGCGCTCGGCCTGCACGTAGATCTCCCGTTTCCAAGGCTTCGCGTACAGCGTGGCGCCGGCGCCTACCAGATCCTTCTTCACTGCCGCGGTCGAGAAACGATAGACGGTAATCGGCGTGCGCGGCTCGCTGCCCAGGATGGCGCGCAACTGCTGGTAGCGGAACTCCAGATCGCTGTGCACGAGTCCTATCTCAACCGGCGTGTCCCCTACCGGATCGCTCCACATCACGAAATGTTCGCTCTGCGTCCGCCGCGACAACACGCGAACCAAGTCGTCCCTGGTCAGGTGAAAGCCAAGCTCGGCGCGAAACCCGAACCAAAGCGCCGAGCCCGCCAGCAGGGCGAGGGCGGCTCCCAGCCACCGGGCCAGCGACATCCGCGACGGAAAAGAGCGCCAGGCAAGCGCCGGTGGCCCCGCCTCGTCCGGCTGTCCGCCGCGGCTTGCGCAGCCGGCCAGCACCAGAGCCGTGGCGATCCAGGTCAGATTGGCCAGACGGAACCACACCAGGCGCACCGATGGGCGCAGGCCCTCGTCGTAGATCGGGCCGGGGAAGTACCCGCCAAACGGGTCCAGGGCAAACACTGGCGGGTCCAGGTAGAGGCGAAGCATGGCCCACACGATCGATGCGGCCGGCAGCATGAGCGCAAGCAACCGCCCAAGGCGCGGCCCGCGCACCAGCAAGCCCAGCAGAACGCCCGCTGGTGCTGCAACCAACACGCTGGCCACGGGAAGTAGGGCATAGAACGCCAACCCCACCGGCAGATTGCAGTTGCGCACGCGCAGGGCATTGGCCAGCGATAGCAGCAGGGGCGCCGCCAGCAGCGCCAGGCCAGCCGTTACTGCAGAGCACACCAGCTCCCACAGCGATACCCTGCGGTGGGCGCGCCGGGCCGCGGTCACGGCGCCGTGGCCCACGTCGGCCGCGGCAAAGGCAGCGGCCAGACCGACGATGAAGGAAAAGTCGAACCCTAGCAGGTCGAAGAGCGGCACGAAGTCGAGCGCCAGCGCAGCCAGCGCCAGCACGCCGCCCCAAAGCAAGGGGCGCAGGCCGAAACGGTGATTGATCCAGATGGCGGGGCGTGCGACGATCACGGCTGAGAGACAGGATGCCGCAGCCCCACGAGCGCCGCCAGGAGGAACGAGCCCCCATCGAGCTCAGGGTCGAATACCAGCGTCTGAATCGGTTCTTCTACGACTACACCAGGAACATCTCCAAGGGTGGTACCTTCATCCACACCAAGAAGCCGCTCGACGTGGGAACGCAGTTCCTGTTCAAGTTGCTCGTGCCCAACATGGACGAACCCATGGTCCTGCTGGGCGAAGTGCGCTGGATCCTACACGAGGGCGAAACCCGCCAGGACGACTACGCCGGCGAGGTCAGCGAACCTGGCATGGGCATCCGCTTCATCTACAAGAACGCCGATCAGAAGGAGCAGGTCGAACGTGAGGTGGAGAAGCTGATGGTGCAGAGCCTGGGCCCGCGCATCTACGCGCGCCTGCACGACATGGGCGACAAGCACGAGGATTGATTTCCTGGGCGACCGCAGGTCGTCCCTACCGCGTGCGATGCAGGATCTTGAAGAACTTCTCACGATCTTTGGCGCCGAATTCGCGTGCCGCCAGCAACGCCGCGCCGAACACCAGCCCGGCCAGCGCCATGGCCGCCGCGCCCGCCACGATCCCTGACCCGGGCACCAGGCGAGCCACGCCCACCGCCAGCGCCGTCGCGACCAGCACACGCAACACTGACAGCAGGGGCAGCCCGGCGCCAAAGCGACGCCACAGATAGCCCAGCGCCGCCAGAAAGCCGGCCAGCATGCCAGCCGCGGTCGACGCGGCGGCCGCAGACAGCATGGCCGGGCCGGCAGCAGCGCGCGGAACCAGGGTGAAGGCCAAGCCAGTGCCCGCCGCCAGGGTGATTGCCACCAGCGCCACCGCGACATAGGGCCGACCGGACGCCGTCACGATCGAGCCCGCTATGGAGAGCAATGCAAGCGCGACCACGCCGGCCGCCAAGATCGGCAGGGCCGCAGCGCCAGTGCCGTAGCCTGCAGGATAGAAGATCCTCAGCAAGGTTGCAGGGCGCGCGCCCAGCACCACTGCCATGGCCGCGCCAAAGATGAGGGCGTAGCGGAGGGTCTGCCGCACATAGGCCCGGGTCGCCTCGCGGTCCTCGGCAAAGGTGGAGCGCGAGACCAAGGGAAAGATGACGAAGGTCACCACCAGAAGAGCCTGGTAGGGCAGCAGCGCCAGGCTGCGAACCGCCTCGTACACGCCCACCAGCGCGTCGGCCTTGCCCCCCTGCCCCAGCAGCGCAGCCCCGGCAAACCGCCGCAGCAGGAGCGAGTCGTAGCTCAGCGCCAGATTGATCAGCCCGGTGTAGGTCACCGCGCCTCCCATGAACACCAGCAGGCGCGCGGGCGAGAAGCGGCCTTGCCCTGGGTGAAGCCACATCTTGTGCCCTGCCACCAGCATGATGACCACGGCCGCGGCGATGAACCCGGCAAACGCCCCAGCCACCGAATGACCGGTCATGTGCCCCAGCGCTGCGCCCGCCAGCAAAAGCACAGTCTTGGTGATGGAGAAGCCAACGTCGAAACTCGCCTGCACGTGAAACCGGCGCTGGCCGTTGGCCGTGCCCACGAACACGGTATAAAAGGCGTAGACCAGAGGGATGGCCGCGGCCAAACGGAAGAGCGCGGTGTGCTCCGGGGCATTCACGAACCCGGCGACCAGAGGCGCCGCTAGGAAAAACGCCACCGCCACCGCCACGCCCAGGATGCTCTGCAACTTCAGACCCGCGCGCTGGACCGCGCCGGCACGCGCATCGTCCTCGGCGGTGAACTTGGACACCGACTGGATGGTCCCCTGTACGATGGTGTTGTTCACGATGGAGATGGCGTTGTTCACTACCGAGAAGGCGCCGTACTCGGCCAGGTCAACCACGCGCGCGAGCAGAAACTTCTGCAAAGCCCCGAACACCATGAATGAGGCCTTGGCGAATCCGATGAACAGCACGCCGTGGCCCACCTCGACGGCACGGTCGGTGGTCTTGTCAGCTTCAGTCACGGCGGCAGGTTACCTGGCTTTCTGACAAAGACGCGAACAAGTGGACGACGCGGAGAGCCTTCGGAGGGGGGCAAGAAGCTGTGGAAACTGGCAGGCGAATCCAGCCATAGTGGGCGGCCATGATGTCTTGGTCACGCATGAGCTTCAAGGGCCAGCCGGTCTGGGTGCGGGTGGGGGCCGACCTTCGGCCGTTTCTGGACAGCCAAGGCCGAGCCGAAATGAAGTACCGCCAGGAGGATGGCAAGAGCTACCGGCCGTCTCCCGGCAACCTGGCGCCGCTGGCCGAGGAGGCGAGCCAGCCTGCGCCGCGTGCCGAGCCCCGGCCCCCACGCGCGCCTCGGGCCGCGTCCGCATCTTCTTCACATCCCCGGGCGCGGGCAGCGTCGAACACCGACGATCACGCTCCCGGTACGATCCACGTGTGGACCGACGGGGCTTGCTCCGGCAACCCCGGCCCCATGGGCGTCGGCATCGTGGTGGTGGCCGACCGCGAGCGCGCCGAACGCGGCGAATACCTGGGCGTGGGCACCAACAACATCGCCGAGCTGACCGCCATTTCGCGTGGGCTCGACTTGGCAGCCCAGCTTGCCCCTGATCGGGCTCGGCCTGTTCGCATCTACAGCGATTCCAGCTACGCCCTGGGCCTACTGGGCAAGGGCTGGAAGGCCAAGGCCAACCAAGATCTGGTGGCTAGCCTGCGCGAACAAATGGCGACCTTTTCCCGCGTCAAGCTGGTCAAGGTGGCTGGCCACGCCGGCGTGGACAACAACGAGCGCTGCGACCAACTCGCCCGCCAGGCCATCACCTTCAGGCACGACGTTTGAGCCTGCGCCGCGTGTGGACGGCTTGCACCTGGCTCAGCGGTGACAGGCGTTGCACGCGGTCGGGTCGATGAACCCGGCGGCGGGGCCGCCGTGTTTCACACCGTGGCAGGGCGCGCAGGGGTCGGCCGAGTCGGGGACATGGCCGGCCGGCGCGCCGTTGTTGCCGTGGCAATCGGCGCACTGATACGGCCAGTCACTCGACCGCATAGTGTGGCTGCGATCGTGACAGCCCGAGGCCCAACAGTCAGGCTGCTTGCCGTAGCCGGGATGGTCCGCATCGAGCTGGGGCGCGCAAGCGCCGAGGGCCAGCAAGGTTGCGAAAAGAGTTATCTGTCTGAACGCCATGGTGTCCTCCCCAGTCGAGGCCGCGCAAAACCCGACCACCGTAGTCCCTTATCGCCTCAGCGTAGCAGCCCCACGGGCGAGCACCCAATCCTACCCGCCGGAGACCCCAAATGCCTCGAAGGTCAGCAGCGTATAGGTTTCGCGGATGTGCGGGATGGGGTGAATCTGCTGCTCGATCAGCCGACCCACTCCGTCCACGTCGTCCACGTACAGCTTGACCAGCAGGTCGTACTGCCCACTGATGCTATAGGCCTCCGAGAAACTCTCGATCTCGGCGATGCAGTTGGCCACCTCGGTCACGTGGCCCGGGTCGGTCTTCAGCATGACAAACACGGCTCGCATGGGCCGAGTCTACTCCCTTTTTCGCTACACTGGGTCGGGCCAGTGCGACAGTCCGATGCGGTTGCCCTCGGGATCCTTGCAGTAGATGGTGAAGGCCGTCTGTTCATAGGGCGGCACCCCAGCGCTGGCGAGGCGATCGATCCAGGCCTGGCGCTCGGCGCGCTCGATGCGCAGCGCGAACAGATGCAGACCTGGCCCGTCCGCCGCGAGCGCCTCGCTCTCGCTCGGCGACCTCTCCAGAGCCAGGAAAGCGCCCGCTCCCAGGTCGAGCCAGAGCGAGCGCTCGCCCGAACCATCCTGCGCCGGCCAGCGCCGCAGGACCGCAAGACCCAATGTCTGCACAAAGAAGCGCTCGGCGCGCGCCAGATCCCTGACCTTGATGGCGATGTGGTGCACGGCAGTGGGCCTCGACATGCCCATGAGTCTACACCGCAGAAAATCGTTCGTGCCCCGGTCCCCCAAGTCCGCTAGAAGCAAGGCCCTCATCATGCGATGCGATCAGGAAAAGCAAGGTCGAAGAAAAACGAAAGACCTGGCCCTTGCCCACCAGCTCGCGACTCTCCCCTAGAACGGATGCACACGTGCGTACGTACAGGCTATCGATAGCAGCATTCACCGCGCTCTTCTTGACCCTGGGTTGCGCCAGCGATCCTAAGAATGACCTTTGGAAAGTCCCTCCCGACCCCACCGCAGCTCCGCAGGGCTCGCCGGTAGCCATCCACGGGCAACTCCAGGTCGTCGGAGGCCAGCTGCTGGACCACGCCGGGGCGCCTATCCAGCTCAAGGGCGTGAGTAGCATGTGGCTCAACTGGGAAACCACGCCCTTTGCCGAGAGTCAGCAGGGACTCACGTTCATGCGCGACAACTGGAAGCTGTCAGTGATCCGCGCCGCAATGGGGACCGACAGAGGGGTGGGCGGCTACCTCGCCAATCCCACTGGCATGCAGACCAAGGTCGAAGAAATCGTCCAGCACGCGATCGATCTCGGCGTGTACGTGCTGGTCGACTGGCACACCGAGGAGGCCGTGGTTCAACAGGCCGAGGCGGTCGCATTCTTCTCCACCATGGCTACCAAGTACGGCGCCTATCCCAACGTCATCTGGGAGCCCTACAACGAGCCGAACCCGTACACCTGGGCGCAGATCAAGCCCTACCACGAGGCCGTGGTCGCGGCGATCCGGGCCGTGGATCCGGACAACCTGATCGTGCTAGGCACGCCGAACTGGTCGCAGAATGTCGATCAGGCGGCTCTCGATCCCGTGGTCGGGACGAACCTGCTCTACACCCTGCACTTCTACTCGTGTACCCATACCCAGCCGTACCGCGACAAGGGCGACCTTGCCATCGCCGCTGGGCTTCCCATCTTCGTGACCGAGTTTGGCGCGACCTATTCCGACGGAGGTCTGGCCGGCAAAGACCACGACTACGTCTGTGAAGACGAGGCCAATCTTTGGTTCGCATGGATGGCGCAGAACAACATCAGCGGCGTGGCCTGGAAGCTCGATGCGTGCAGCGACGCGAGTTGCATTCTGGGCTCCAATGCCCCGCTCAACGGCCCGTGGCCTGACAGCGTGCTGAGCACCGACGCGGGCGGCGCTGTCTTGGGAGGCGGCATCAGGGGCGGGCACGGTGTCTTCGTCGTGAATTGGCTGCGCCAGTAGCTCTGGCTACTTCCAGAAGCCCGATACACCAAAGATGAAGGGATTGGACCCACTGGGCGCACCCGGCACGGGCGGCAGTGCCCCCACCATGGGCGCCCATTCCGTGATCTGAAACGCCTGGCCCAGGTGGCCGGCCATCCGGCGCAGAAGCCCGGGCGCTTTGCGCGCGGCTAGCACATCGGCCGATGAGGCATCCGCCGCAGGCGTGCCGTCAGCCAGGGACACCGACATGGCCGCCACCTGGCGCCTGCCCAGATCGAAGTAGCTGACCGGATCACTGCTGCCGCGAAGGTAGGAATGCAACCGCGGCAGCACCAATGCGCCCGCAGTGATGCCCACTGCCGGGCCAATGGTCAACCCCGCCAGCACCGGCCGTGGGTCGGCCTGCGACGACAAGATTGCGCCCACGCCACCGCCCAGTACAGCTCCCGCAGCGCCAAAGAGCGAGATCCAGCCAAAGTCGCGCGGCTCGACCCAGTCCCTGGCCAGCAGGCTATAGCCCACGGCGGCTCCCAGGTTGGCACCCGCCAGCCCGCCCAGCGTCACTTCGTGCGGATCGCGGTTGGCCAGTGCGCCGCTGAACGCGCCCACCCAGGCGCCCCAGGCTGCGAAGCCCCCGGCGGCCAAAGTGCGGCCGGCACCTTGGCTGGGTCCCACGCCGCTTGCCAACCCCAAACTGGCGCCCAGCCCGCCTCCCAGCAAAGCTGCGCCCGCATAGTCCACGTTGGTCGAGGCTCGCCCTGCCCACGCGAATACCAGACCCTCACCCGCACCCAGCAGCGCACCGCCGGCAAGGTATGCGGACGTCTCTGCCGCAAGGGTCAAGCGCGGGGCGAGTGCAATGCCGACGCCAAGACCAGCCGCAGTTCCACCCAACATGATGGCAACCCCGCCGCGGTTGTGGAGATCATCGGCCAGAAGGACTGAGCCACCGGCCAGCGCCGCGCCAAGGGCGCTGGTCGTGCCCGCCACTACAGCCTCATTGCCGTCGGGCTCGACCCAGTGACTGGCTAGAGTGGCAATGGCGAAGCCCCCTACCCCGCCCGCGACCAGACCGCCGACTTGGTTCCGCTGGTTCACATCTTCGCCCTTGTACAGGACGCGCGGCAGCCAGGCGCCCAGCCACAGTCCTTCCAGCGAGGACAAGGTGAGCAAAGGCACGTCCTCGGTGGTCATGTTGATGCTGTTGTGCAAAGCGGAGCCCAGCACCAAGCCAGCCAACCCGCCGCCCAACATGGAAGCCACGCGCACATCAGCACGCTCGCTGGCCAAAGCACCTGCGCCGGCGGCAGCACCGGTCAACAGAAAGTCCATGAAGAGCCCATCGGCCATCAGGTCCTTGTCGACCTTCAAGAAGGACGCCAGCCCAGTGGCCGCCAGCGACGCTGTGGCTCCGCCAGCTAGCAGCCCGCCCCATTGCTGGGTGGCACTGACTTCCGAGAACTTGGCGTGGCTCAGCGCGGGCAGCCATGCACCATTCCACAGGCCCAGCGCAGCCAAGCCGCCGATCAGGTAGGGATCAGAATCGTCCAAGGTGATGCGCGGCCACAGGGTGGCCCCCACCGCCAGGCCCGCAGCACTGCCAGCCACCACGCCGATGCGAGCCCCCTGGCTGTTGCGATCGTCGAGCAGAAGCCCGAAGCCCAAACCGGCCGCCAGACCGTCGGCCCCACCCAGGGCAGCCAGGCCGGACTGCCGATTCGTGGCGTGGGTTACTTGGCCCAGCAGCGTCCCGGCCAGCGCCCCGCTTGCGCCGCCGACCAGAAGACCGCCCGTGCTCTTGCGCGTCCAGCCCGGCCAGGTCTCGTCACCCAGACTGGGCGCCAACGCGCCGGCCAGCGCGCCGTAGCCGAGCCCGGTCAAAAGCGGCGGCGCGGCCAAATGAAGGCCGTCCCAGTGAGTAGCCAGCGCAGTGCCTGCCATCAGACCCAGGGACCCGCTCAGGGCAAACAAGGTGTCGCTGCGGCCAGCGGTCTGTGCAATTAGCATTGACGTGCCTAGCCCCAGCGCTCCCCCGAGTACCCCGCCTCCCATGCTGAGCAGGATGTCGCCCTCGCTCGGCCGCAACACGCGCGCCAAGAGGAAGCCCGAGCCGGCGCCCAAGGAAGTGCCAAAGAGAACACCGCCAGCCACCCGACTGCCGGGCGTGTGACCGAGCAGACCGCTTCCATCCATGGCTCCGGCCAAAAGCGCGCCCTCGACGCCGCCCACCAGCAAGCCGGCAGAAGACATCAGCACGGGCAGGTGCAACCCCTCGCCGCTCGAAAGGTGCAACTTGTAGTCGAGCGCGACCGCCCCAGCGAGAAAACCGGCGCTGCCTGCCACCAGGCCCACGCGCTCGGGTTGGCTGGAGTCATAGGGCAAGGCCAGGCCCAGCCCATAGCCGGCGCCCAGACCCAGGGCGGTCGCTGCTGCGACGAAATTGACCTGGGCTGCTCTGGCGCCGGTCACGTGCTCCGCTGCCGCCGCCGCTACCCCGCCCAAGGCCATGCCCACGAAGGCGCCACCCTGGCTGAAGCGATCGTTGTGCCAGAGCGGCTCGCCCAGCGACGAAGCGAAAAGCCCCAGTAGAGCGCCATACCCCGTCCCGTAGGCAGCGGCGCCCATGTCCATCCAACCCAACTGCAGGCTGTGCGCGACCAGCGTGCTGCCAGCAAGCCCAGTCAACGCGCCCGCCAGCCGCAAAGGGGGCAGCCAGTCGCTCTGCCTGTCCGGCGCCACTGCCAACTGGCCCACGCCCTGCCCCAGCGCCAGTCCCAACAGGCTCGCCGCCCCGACTGTGAGGTAGTCTTGGCCAGTCGGCGCGACGTACTTGGATAGAACCAAACCCGAGGCGAGGCCGACACTAGCTCCCAGAAGAAGCCCGCCCTCAGTCTGTCGCTTGGCCACCGCACTGTCGTCGGAAACCATTACCCGCGCAGCTAGCGCGCCGTCGAGCATGCCCACGCCGATGCCCATGGCTGAAAGCGACGTCCATTGCGGACCCACGCCCTCGGAGAGATGCAGTCTGCGGTCGAGCAAGAGGGCGCCCGCGGTCAGTACTGTCGGGCCCGCCACTGCACCAATGCGGGTTGAGCGCGAGGTCGCGTCCGGGAGCATCAGACCGGCCCCGGCGCCGATGCCCTCACCCAACGTCCCAGCCAGAAGCGCGAATAGGTTCTGGCGGTAGCTGACATCTTGCCACTGGGCCAGCGCAGTCCCCCCCAGCACGCCCAGCCCAAGGCCCAACCACGATCCGCCCGCCGTGCGCCGCGAATTGGACCACGTATCGTTATCCAAAGTGGGCGCCAAGCTGCCCACCAGCAGCCCGTAACCGCCCGCCATGGCCCCGGCCAGCAGGCTGGGTGGCCGCAAGCGACCATAGTGGGCAAAGAGCGCGCCGCCGGCAAAACCCGTAGCTGCGCCCGACAACACGCCAACCAGTTCGGGCGTCCCCTTGTCGTCAGTCGTCAGCTTGGCCAGGCCCATGCCTACGCTCAGGCCGGCCGCCGCTGCCGCCCCTGCGGTCGCGTGGTCTTCGGGTTCGGGACGAAAGTACTGCGAGACGACCAGACCCAAGCTTCCGGCTGCCACGCCGCCCACCATCGCGCCCCCAGCCATCCGCGCTTTGCTGCCGGTCGCGGCGGCTGCGCTGGCCAGCAGCCAGGTTCCCGCGCCATACACAGTTCCCATTGTGGTCATTCCCAGCCAGGCAGGTCCCGGCCGGAGGTGGGAAGCCAGCGAAAGGGCGCCGAGTGTGTAGCCCACGCCCCCCAAGCCCGCTCCCAAAGCCCAGTGCGGACCACTCGGCTCAGCCAGCATGGCCGTGCCCAGTCCGAACAGGTTGCCCACCACCATGGCGCCTGGTAGGGCCAGCGAGTAGCGCGGCTCCACTTCTACGAATGGGCTCAGGGCGGCCATACCCAAAAACCCGGCGCCCAGACCCAGCATCAGTCCGCCCTGTCCCTGGTGGCTACCTAACCACGACTGGCCGGCAGCCCCGCTGGCGATCAAGCTGCCTGTCCAGCCACCCCAAAGACTGCCCATGCTCATCATGACCACGTCATTGCTGGTGACAGGCAGGTGGCGCGCAACCACTGCCGCCGCCAACATGGCCGGCGCCACGCCGTAGCCGACCGCCGCCGGAACCCGCGTTGACCACTCCGGCTCAATCAAGCGGTCGACTCCCATGCCGGCCAGAGCAGCGCCTACGAGCAAGCTGTTGGCCAGCCCGATCTGACCCGGCGTCCACGACCACAGGCGCGCGCCGGCAATGCCCATGGCGATGCCCGCGGTCTCGCCCCCTACCAGCAGGCCGTACTTCAACTTGGGGTTGTCTGATCCGCTGCCTGACCATGCCATCAGCCCGGCAAGGGATCCCCACGCTGTCGCGTTGGCATACCAGAAGGCCTGCTTTGCTGTGGGCCGCAAGCCGAAGCGGGTGATACCCCATGCGGTGCCGCCGCCGATGACCGCGCCTGCGCCGCCCACCAGCGCCACCACGCCGGTGTTGTTCTGCTGGGCGAGCAGAGAGAGGCTGCCACCCCAGAAGCCACCCGCCGCCGCTGAGGTGACGATGGCCAGAGCGGTGCCGTCGGCAGGGGGCGGCTCGGGCAATGGCGACGCTACCGGGGCCGGCTGATTGGGCGGGAGGGCCACCTTGTCCGTGGGTTGTACGGACAGTGGGGACATAGCCAAGGTGCCTGTCGCAACAGGCTGCGGAGCTTCTCGACTGAACCTGGCGGCCGCGCCGGGGCTTGCCGTTGCTGGTAAAGCCGGGGCTGGACCGCCTGCCACAGCCGGCGCTGCTGGTGCCGCGCGTTTGGCCGCTTCGGCCATCACGTCTTTGGCCAGGCGGCGCAAGGCTGCGGGCTGGCCGGTATCGGCCGCGAGAGCACTCACCGACTTGGACGAGCCCTGCCGCACCAGCGCCCGCAAGGCTTCCCGCTGTACCGCTGGTTCATTCTGGTTTCGGGCGGCATCTTCCAGAGCCTGGCGCGCGACGGGCGAAGGCGCGTTGCCAAGTGCGCGTGCCACCTCGATGCGTACCGCGGGTTCCGGATCCTGAGCCAACGACGCAGCCAGCGCGCCCGCCGCCCGGGTGCCCGCGCAGGTCGCCACCAGACGCGCACTCAAAGCGCGGGTGCGGGGTTCGGCCGGAGGATGCAGATCCAACAGGGCTGCGGCCAGGGTCTTGGGCGAGCAATCGAAATCCGGCTCGATTGCCAGCACTACAATGGGGGCTCCCTGCTCGCTGCGTAGGGAGAGACTGACAAGCACGAAAGGAAGCGGCCAGCGGCAGGTGGCCACTAGGCGCTGTTCGACAAATACTCGGTCCTGCTGTTCTGCGGGCAGGCTAGCCAGCCAGGGCGGCAAGCTTCGATCCTCGCTGGGCTCGCGGCCAAGTTCGGCTTGCACGCGAGCGCGGAGATCCTGGAAAACTCGGTCGAAATCAGCAAACTGCGTTCCGCCGGGCCGGGCGACCAGGTAGACGCGCGAGACCTGGCCGTCGCTGAGCCAGTAGGTCGTCTGGGCAGGAATTTGCGGGGTGCTCTCACAGACGAGCGCGGCCTGGGTTTCGCTACAGATCCGGCCGGCGGCCCGGGCAGCAGCACGGACCGCATAGGATGCGGTGCCGAGTTCTGCACCAACCAGTCGGCCCACGGATCCCAGGCCCGGGCCACCCGCCCAGGCCAGAGCAGATAGCGAAACCGGCACGACCGCCAGCCAGAGGCGCAGGAGGAGGGGAGACCGTGGGCCGCATTTCATCAACCATCGCGCACAGCAAGACCGGTACCAGATCAGCCTTTGCCGGAAATTGGCCCAATTGCATGCAATTCCCGGCGCTCCTGCCAAGGAATCAACGTTTCGTGTTGGTTTTCTATCACCTGTAGAGCTGACGTCCCGACCAGCCAACCGCCGCGAAGGATCGTTGACATTCCGGCCCGGCCAGCCTCAACCTTTTCGGGTGCCACACCAATTCTGCAAGTACCGCCGGCGCCGGTCGGCCAGCGTGCGCCCCCGGATTTCCCGCCAGGCCGTGGCTAGCTAGAACTCCGCAACGATGAAACGGAACCTACCGGCAGAGTTTCGGAGGCGCCTAGCGGCACTCGTGTTCCTGGCCCCTGCGCTGGCCGCCGGGTCGACAGTTGCCGAGGAAACGCCCCTGCCCGAAGCGCGCCAGGCGAGCCCGCCGGCGGCTGAGAGTGCACCGCCCGCACCTCTTGCCCCTGACCTGCACGTAGCCACTGCGCCACCCGAACTCACGCCCCGGCAGTTCACATGGCGCTCGGCCGCGATCTTCGCCGGCGGCGCAATCACCGCCTTGGCCGCGCACGAATCCTGCCACCTCATCACGAACCTGGCCATGGGCAACCGACCCGGGTTCGAGTCCGTGACCTTCCTGGGTTTCATCCCCTACTTTGCCATCGTTCCTTCAATCCATTGCCGGGACGGTGCCTGCACCAAACACAACGGCCAGCCTTTCTGGCCTGGCCGGCCCGGGCTTTACACCATCGTGTCGGCAGGTATCCAGTGCCAGCAGTACGAAGACGAGGTCATCCTTACCCGGCGACCTGGGCTGCGCATGGACAACGCGCCCTTTCGCAAGGGCATGCTGGCTTTCAATACCCTGTTGTCCATTGGCTACGTGCTCGCGAATTGGGCCGGCGTGGAACCCACCGACGGCGATATCCGCGGCATCCATCGTGACGGCGGTGCTCCGCGCCTCTTGCTCAGTTCAATGATATTCGGCATCGCCGCCGTGGACATCGCCCGCTACTACTATCCCCACGCCCGCTGGTTGGCCTGGCTCAACCGCGTCGCGAAGTTCAGCGTGACCGGCATCGCCTTCGCAATGTAGGAAGTTAGCTTTTCCTCTGTCCTAACCCTATCTTATCTTCCGATCTCTGCGTCCTCTGCATTCTGTGTGCGAACAAGCTAGCTTACGGCCGTCAGCAGATTCGCGGGAGCAATTCGCCGTCGGGCTCAGCCAGCAAGCGGCGGCCGAAGCCAGTGTCGAGAATCACCGAGCCGGGCCGTTCGGCCACGCAGGTGCCGATGATCGCGGCATCGCGGCCCAGCGGGTGGCCATGCAGGGCTTGCAGCACGCGATCGGCAGCGTCGGCGCGCACGCCAATCACCGCCTTGCCCTCGTTGGCCACGTGCAGGGGATCGATGCCCAGAAGTTCACTGGCGGCGCGCACCTCGGACCGCACCGGCAAACACGCCTCGTCGAGCACGATGCCAACCTGACCCTTGGCTGCCATCTCGTGCAAAGCGCTCGCTAGACCGCCACGGGTTGGATCCTTCATGGCGCTGACGCCCTCGCCTCCCGCAGCCAGCGCCGCGCGCACCAAACCGTTAAGTGGTGCAACGTCAGAGACCAGCGCCCCTTGCAGCTGCAGCTTGTGTCGCGCGGCCATGACGGCAAAGCCGTGATCGCCCACACTGCCGGTGACTATGATGCGATCCCCGGGGCGCAAGCCGGAATCGGGCACCACCCGCTTGGCAAAGGCCACGCCCGCCGTGTTGATGACCATGCCGTCCAACTCGCCCTTGCCCATGACCTTGGTATCGCCGGTCACAATGGTGGCACCGGCTTCGGCGCAGGTGGCACGCATCGAATCGCGGATGCGTTCCAACTCCGCGATGGCAAAGCCCGCCTCGATGATCACGGCGCAGGTGAGACCCAAAGGCTCGGTGGCGCCCATCATCGCCAAGTCATTGATGGTGCCACAGATGGCCAGCCGGCCGATGTCGCCGCCAGGAAAGACAAGCGGCTTGATGACGTAGGAATCGGTGGTCAACACCAGGAAGCGATCGCCCACTGGAATCGCCGCACCGTCGTCCATGGCGGCCAGGCCCGCCCCGGCGGGGCCCAGACCCGCGACGAACACGCTCTCAATGAGTGCGCGCATGGCCGGACCGCCAGCGCCGTGCTTCTGCGCAACTGTGTCGCCGAGCTTGCTCATGCCCTGCCGCCCAAATCTGGACGTCCTCCATACTGATACCAAATCTTGCACGTGCCCTCGCTCGACACCATGCATGCGCCCACTGGCGACTCCGGCAGACACTCCCGGCCGAAAAGCGGACAATCGGTGGGCTCGACCAGCCCCACCATGATCTTGCCGCACAGACAGCGCCGTGACAGCTCAGAGCGGGCCGCCCGCGCAAGGCCCGACACATCGATACGAAAACGGCGCCGGGCATCCAGGCCAGCCCACTCCTTCCGCAGTTGCAGATTGCCGTTGGGGATTACGCCGATGCCGCGCCAGGGACCGTCGACTGCTTCAAAAACGCGCCACAGCGACTCCTGCGCGCGTCGGTTGCCCTCGCGGGTCACGCAGCGCGGGTAGGCGTTGGCCGCGCCGTACTCGCAGTCGCGGATCATTTCGAGCAGTTTGACCAACGCGGCTAGGATGTCGAGCGGCTCGAAGCCCGCCACCACCACCGGTGTGCGATGGCGGCGGGCAAAGTCCTCGAACAAGCCGTAGCCGGTGATCACAGCCGCGTGGCCCGCAGCCAGGAAGCCCTCGACGCGCGCCTCGGGCAGGCATGCCACGGCTTCCATGGCCGGGGGAACGTACTTGTGCGCCGATAGCACCGAGAAATTCGCGGGCGGCCCCGCCAACACGATCGCGGCCGTGGCCACCGCTGTGGTCTCGAAGCCCGATGCGAAAAACACCACCGGCTCAGTAGTCGCGCGCGCCAACTCCACCGCCTGGGTCGCGCTGTACACGACCGCGACCCGGGCGCCCTCGGCCTGCGCGTCGGCCAGCGACTTCGAGCTGCCGGGCAGCTTCACCATGTCGCCGTAGGTGGCGATGTGCACGCCCTGCAGAGCCAGGGCCACGCCCTCGTCCACTTCGCCGAGGTCGGTGACACACACTGGGCAACCGGGGCCCATGATCACGCGCAACGCGGGGGGCAGGCTGGTGCGCAAACCGAAGCGCGCGATGGCCTGCTCGTGCGTGCCGCAAACGTGCATGAGCGTGACCGGCGCGCGGTGAAACTCCTGGACCAGGCGCGCGAGTGCCGCGGTCAACTCACGCGCGCGGCCGGGATCGCGGAACTTGAGCTCAGCCACCCCACCGGGCTCTGCGTTCACTTCTTGCTCTCCCGGGTGGCCGCCAGCTCGGCACGCAGGTCGGCCGCCAGAAGATCTTGGTCGTCCCCGGCCGCAGCCAGCTCCGCGAACAGCTTGAGGGTCTCCGCCACCTCGGACTCCGGAATGCGACGAATGGCAAAGCCCACATGGTTGAGCACGTAGTCGCCGAGCGCCACCGGTTCGTCCACCACGTCAAGGCGCACCTGCCGCCGCACGCCGAAAAAGTCGACCGTGGCTTCCAGGCCGTCGATGCCAATCACCTTGCCGGGTATGCCCAGGCACATGCCGAGGTCATAGCAGGTTGGCAGCAAGTGCGGCAACCTACATTGAGCGCAGACAATGGTCAGAAACCGCCCTAGCGAGTCTTGCTCGCCCCGGCCTTCCGCGATCGGGAAGAAGGACGCGCGCGCAAGGCCTGCAGCGCAGGGCCCTTGCACCGTCGCGGCGCCTTTCAGCGCTTGATGGAATGGGCTAGCTTGATCGCCGCGTCCAGGCCCTTCTCGTGAGCCAGTGCTTTCACGCGGGCGTGGTCAGCCGGCTTCAGCCCTCGCAGCGCGCCCAGGTACTGGCCCTGGAGCTTGCGGGCCTGCGCCAGCTCTCGACTCACCCTAGCCCGGCGACGGACGGGGCGGGCGACCGACTTGCCCGGCGACCGGCGCGGCCCTGCCGCGGCTGCGGCAGGTGAGCCGAGTGCGAATGCGACCACGCCTTGGAGTCGACGGGCGACGTTCGCTTCAATAGCCGCGACCAAACTGCCGACAAAATTGCGAACCAGGGTTTCCACTTCAGGAGAGATGTTGGACATTGTGGGCGCAGTATAACTCAAGGTTGGGGTCTTGCTCCACTGTAGTTGCCACGTCTGTGGCGCAAAGCAAAAGAGACGATTCGACTAGCCTACCGGATTGAGTGTATCCTCTCGCCGAGCGAAAGATGCCTCCTCTACGTGAGCTTGGGAAAACCGGACTGAGAATCCCCCCGATTGTTTTCGGCACTAGTGCCCTGGGAAATCTCTACCAGGCCTATTCAGACGAAACCAAGCTGGCCATTCTGCGCGAGATGGTCAGGGGCACCGACCTGCCGGTAGTGCTCGACTCCGCCGGCAAGTACGGTGCCGGTCTGGCCCTGGAGGTGATCGGCAATGGCTTGCGCGTCCTCGGCGTTCCACCTGAGCAGGTCATCATCAGCAACAAGTTGGCTTGGGTACGCACGCCTCTGCGCGGGCCCGAGCCAACCTTCGAGCCGGGGGTCTGGTTTGACCTCAAACATGACGCAGAACAGGCCATCAGCTACCAAGGCATTCTCCGCTGCTGGGAGCAAGGCTGCGAGTTGTTGGGCGCACCCTATCGGCCGCGCCTGGTTTCGGTGCACGATCCCGACGAATTCCTCAACTCGGCCGCAGGCCCCACCCAACGCCAGCGCGTCCTGCAAGAAGTCGCGGGTGCCTACCGAGCCCTGCACGAACTCCAGCGACGAGGGGAAGTTGGGCCCATTGGCGTGGGCGCCAAGGACTGGAGGGTGGTGCGCGAGTTGGCCGATCTGGTGGATCTGGATTGGGTCATGTTGGCTTGTTCCCTGACTGTGTTTCACCACCCACCCGAGGTACTCGCGCTGGTCGCATCGCTTGCCCAACGGGGAATCGGTATCATCAATTCTGCGGTCTTTCACGCCGGCTTTCTCACCGGTGGCAAGTTCTTCGACTACCGCGAGCTGCGCCAGGAGGACCCGGCCGACCGGCCGCTCTTCGTCTGGCGTGACAAGTTCCACGCACTCTGCCGGCAGCACGACGTCCTGCCGGCCGCTGCCTGTGTCCGTTTTGCCATGTCGCCACCCGGGGTCGCCGCCGTCGCGCTCAACACCAGCCGCCCCGAACAAGTGCAACGAAACCTGGCCCTGGCGAGTGCGGACGTCCCGAATGCCTTCTGGGCCGCAATGAAAGATGCGCGGCTCATCAGTCGTGATTACCCGTTTCTGGCCTAGCGAGACAGCCGCTCCACGCGCACGCACAGAAAGGAGCCGCCCTTCCACCATGAACTCCGGCAACATGTTTCGCTCCAAGGACGGACATAGCTACGTCTTTACATTCGTTCTGGCCACCACGCTCTTTCTCCTCTGGGGCTTGTGCAATGGGATGATCGATGTGCTCAACAAGCACTTTCAGAACTCACTCAACGTGTCCAAGGCTCAATCTGCCCTGGTTCAGTTCTCCAACTACATGGGATACTTCTTCATGGCACTCCCCGCGGGCTGGTTGGCGCGACGATTTGGCTACAAGGGTGGCATTCTCGTGGGCCTCGCGCTCATCGCGGCCGGCGCTTTCTGGTTCATTCCTGCCACCAGCATCGGTACCTATTGGGCGTTTCTTGTCGGTCTCTTCATCCTGGCCACGGGTCTGACCTGCCTAGAGACGGTGGCCAATCCCTACACCACGGTGCTTGGTCCGCCCGAGATGGCTGCGGCGCGCATCAACATCGCCCAATCCTGCAATGGCGTGGGCTGGATCCTGGGCCCCTTGTTGGGCGGCCATTTTGTCCTTTCCGCCACCGGGCAGGCCAATCGCAGCAACGACACCCTGTACCTTCCTTACTTGCTGGTCGGAATGCTTGTGCTTCTGCTCTTCGTGGCCTTCGTTTTCGCCAAGGTACCCGATGTAGCAGCGGCCAGCGAAGATGATGGGGCGGGCGCGTCCTCGGTTTCCATCTGGAAGCGCAACCATTTTGTCACGGGCGTAGCCGCCCAGTTTCTCTACGTGGCGGCGCAGACGGGAATCTTCAGTTTCTTCATCAACTACGTGGTTGTCGATTTGCCGGCCATGGGACCCGCGGCTGCCGCGCTTCTGCCCAGCAACTGGACCTTCGTTCAGGGCGGCGTCTATCACATCACTGAGCGAGGCGCTTCCGCCTTACTAGGAGGCGGCGGGTTCGGGTTGTTTCTGGCGGGGCGAATCATCGGGAGCTTGGGCCTTCGCGTATTCAAGCCCCAAAAAATGCTTGCGGCCTATTCGGCGCTCAACGTTGTGTTTATGGCCGCGGTGATTGGCAAACTCGGATGGGTTTCGGTAGGCGCTCTGTTCGCCAGCTTCTTCTTCATGTCAATCATGTTCCCCACCATCTTCGCCTTGGGTATTCACGGGCTCGGGGTGGAAACCAAGAAGGCCTCTTCCTACATTGTCATGTCCATCGTGGGAGGCGCCGTGGTGCCGATGCTGATGGGGTTCATCGCCGACAAGCTCTCCATGCGAGTCGGGTTCGTAGTGCCGCTGGTCTGCTTCGCGGGCATCGCCGCGTACGGCGCAAGTTGGCAGCGCCTTTGCGCCAAGTCCCGCTGAATCTCGCCACCGGCACAGCCGTGGCCGACGATGATCACTCCGGCCACGGCCACGACCACTTCTACGACCTCCTGCGGGTATCGCGGGATTGCAGCTTAGGGGTTTTCGAGCACGCGCAATGTCCAGAAATCGTCCGCGAGGTTGCGATCATCTAGGTAGGCGTAAGGCATGGTGAAGTAGCCCTGCAGACCCCAGGCCTTGCCCCACGAATTGCGTACGAGAAAACGCTGGGTTGCGTCGTCATAGCCCACCGCCACGACCGCATGCCCGCCTAGCACTCTCTCGCCGTGTTTCGGCTTGTCGAGCTGGCCGGTCTTGGCCACCTCCTTCGACTCGAAGGCTTCATAGACCGTGAAGCCGAAAACAAAGGGATAGCCCTCAGCCAGGCACGTCTGCATTTGCTGCACGGTGAGGATGCGGTGATAAGATTGCACCTTGTGGGTGAGCGCCTCCTGGTAGCAAGCAGCGGGAGGCTTCGCCGCGAACTTGGCGATGTTGTAGCGCCACAGCCTCTCGGTGCATACGCCCTGCTTGACCAGTGTCTTGACCCCGTCTCGGATCATGGCGCCGGCGTCCTCTTTGACCGATCCTTCTAGCACCCGCTCGTTGTAGTAGATGAACAGGCGGCTCAGATCCGTCACCTTCTTGCCTGCCTTTGCCTCCAAGAATTCCAGGTTGCCCGCCAGTGCGTTGGCCGTGCAACTGCCCAACTGGCCCTGGTTTTCGACTGGGGAACAGGTCGGGCGCAAGTCCACCGCCGGCGGCAGGGTTGGCGGCGGCGCGGCGATAGTCGAATAGAGTTGGTCGCGGTGATCCGGGCGGTCCGGCACCCATCCATACCAGGCATTGATCGGGTCGGGCTTTTTCATTTTTCGTGCCTTTCTCTGTCGGGTTGATGGTTTCGCGGAAGTGGAGCTGCCACCTGGGCCACGCGAACATCTGCCCGAGAAATGGACGCGCAAGGCGTGCAAGTTCGAATGGCGCCGGAATCGGGAAACTAACCCAATGCGCCCAAATTGGCAAAGCCGGGTACGCCTTGCTTGCGCGTGACGCCTTGGGTGTGGCACAATACTTCTTATTTTTCGCCGAGAGGAAATCGTGAAGAGAGTCGTGTGGCTTCGTTTTCCCGGCATCGTGGCCGTGGCCTACCTCGTGTTCTTGACCGGCTGTCGGTCGCCGCTCAAAAGCGGAACGTTGAAATGCGCGACCGGATCCCAGCCTTGTCCGTCGGGCTACTACTGCGAAACCACTTCCAACACCTGCTGGGCGAACGGCACCGGCCCGGACAGTGGCATGGCTGGCCCGGACAGCGGCGCCGGTGGCCAGACAGCAGACAGTGGTACGGGCAATGAGAAACCTGATAGCGGCGGAATAGGGGGAAATGCTGGTGACGCCAACTCCGACCGCGTAGCTCCTCACGACGATGCGGCCGTGGTGGTCGACACAGCGGGTGATGCCCCGGCCGCTGTGGACGTCTTAGCTGTGGTCGACACAGCGGTGGATGTCGTGGTGGATAGACCGGCCGTGGTCGATGTTGCCAACGATCCAAGCGCAGGGCAGCCAGACCTGGCGTGTACACCAACTTCCACAAAGTGCAACGATCATGAGCCACAGGTCTGTGATTCAGGTGGCCAATGGCAGAATTCGGGACCTGCCTGCGCCTACGTCTGCAGCACGAGCACCGCGACCTGCATCGGTGTGTGCACGCCTGGGTCCAAGCAGTGCAACCTGCTCCAGCCACAGCTCTGCGACGACAACGGCGCTTGGCAGAACACGGGACTCCCGTGTGCGCACCTTTGCAGCGGGAGCACAGCGACGTGCACGGGTGCGTGCACGCCCACCACCAGAGAGTGCAATAGCAATCAGCCACGCACGTGCGACGATACTGGCGCTTGGCAGAACACGGGGAACCCGTGCACTGGGTGCAACACATGTTCGCCGACCACGGGAACCTGCGTGCCCGCCACGGGACCCGTGTGCGACGATGGCAACCCCTGCACGCAGACCGATACCTGCGTATCTGGCGTTTGCACTGGCTCGAACCCCAAGACTTGCACGGCGTTGGACCAGTGCCATAGCGTCGGCACCTGCGACACGGCAACCGGGCTTTGCCCGAACCCCGCAAAGCCCAACACCACTCCCTGCGACGATGGGAATCCCTGCACGCAAACCGATACCTGTCAAAATGGCATTTGCGTTGGCTCGAACCCGAAGACCTGCGCGGCTTCGGACCAGTGCCACAACCCTGGCACCTGTGACACGGGAACCGGGATCTGCTCGAACCCGGTGAAGCCCAACACCACGCCCTGCAACGATGCGAACGCCTGCACGCAGACCGATACCTGTCAAAATGGCATTTGCGTTGGCTCCAACCCCGTGACCTGCGCGGCGTTGGACCAGTGCCACAACGCTGGCACGTGTGACACAGGAACCGGGATCTGCTCGAGCCCCGCAAAGCCCAACACCACGCCCTGCACCGATGGGAACGCCTGCACCACCGGTGAGGCTTGCCAAGCGGGCGTGTGCACCGGGGGAGCGGCGGTGACCTGTCCGCCTCCTGCTCCGTGCCACACCGCCGGGACATGCTCGGGTGGGACCTGTTCAACTCCCATTGCCCCCAACGGAACAGCGGACACCAACTGCATCGCGTCGATGCCTGTGTGTTACTCAGGAAACTGCGTGGCGTGCGTGGACGACAGCTGGTGCCCCAGCTATGCTCCCAGTTGCAACCTCGCTACTCACAAGTGTGTGTGCCGCATCCCCAGTGCTGGAAACCTCGTGCAGAATCCCGGGTTCGAGACCAACCTCACGGGTTGGACTACCAGCAATTCATATTGGACCTCCGACGATGCCGACGGCTGTCATCCGGATCCGGGTTCGGGGCTACCTGGGTCGGGCTCAGTGTCGGGCGCCGCCACCGACGGAGATCCCTCCCAGTGTGTGTCGCTCAACGGCGGGGGTGCAGGGAACTATTACTTCGGGGCCAAGTTCAAATTCGTCAATACCTGGAACACCAGCTTCTGCACCGTGTCTTTCTACAATGACGCAAGCTGTACTCTCCTCAACACCAACTCCCTCTACACCCCCATGGGGCCGGCCACCAACGATCCGAATGCTGCGCCGTCGTGGAGACTCTACTACATCATTGAGCCGGCCCCAGTCGGGGCTCAAAGCGCCAGGATCCTGTGCGCCACTGACAACTCCACTACCGAGATGGACCAGTTCTTCCTGAGCAAGAGCGCCGCCAACTTCTAGGCGTACCCCCGCGGCCACCGCAGGGTCGTTCTCGTGCACCGACAGGAACGTCCGAGGTGACCTGCCCGCGATCCGGACCTCCCGCAGCCAGGTCGTGCGGACTGACCAGCAAGCCAGCACTGGACCGCGCAGGCGGAAGGATCGGTTCTCATCTCCTGGCGTTCGCGTGGATGCTGAACCCGGCCAGCGGGAGGCCGGTGCCCGGCATCACAGGCCCACTCAGATCCGTCGGAGAGACCCTTGACATGATACACTCGGGCGACAAGACTTCTCGTCACTAGTCTCATGCGAGCATCGCCTCGGCCTTTGTGCATCGTTCTCGCGACGCTTGTCGCGCTTCTGCTGTGCGCCCGACAGGGTGCGGCAGAACCGCGGCGCAAACAGGCGGTGGAGGCCCACTACAACCAAGGGATGAAACACTACACCCTCGGCCACTTTCCCGAGGCCATCGAGGAGTTCGAGAAGGCCTACGACCTCAAGCCGGAGCCGATCTTTCTTTACAACATCGCGCAGTCGCACCGGCAAAACAAGAACCCCGAGCGCGCAATGTTTTTCTACCGCCGCTACCTGGAGGCCGAACCCCGGGCCAAGAACCGCGACGAGGTTGAGAAGCGAATCAAAGACATGGAGAAGTTGCTCGCCGAGGAGAAAGAGCGCGCCGTGGCTCCGGCGGTTCAACCTCCCCCGCTAGTGCCGACCCCGCCTGCCCCGGTGGCGGCCGCCCCAGTGCTGGTCCAACCAGCGCCTGCGCCCGAGAAAGTCCCAGCGAGTCCTGGCCACGGCATGCGCATAGCCGGGGTTGTGTTGGGCGGCGTGGGTCTGGCTGGAATCGGGAGCGGGATCGTCTTCGGCGTGCATTCCAACAGCCTGTACAACGACGCGCGCCGCAGAACCTACGACAAAAGCAAGGACGACTCAGCCAATACCTTCCAAACCCTGGAGTATGTTTCCCTAGGCGTGGGCGGGGCGGTGCTGGGAACCGGAATCGTTCTCTACATTGTCGGGGCGACCGCCCATGGCCCCAGCCAGACCGTCTCGCTGGTTCCCCTGCTTGCGCCCGGCATGACGGGCATTGCGCTGGCCGGGAGGCTGTAGCGCCTCAGGCGCCCACTAGCCATGTCCAACTTGGCCCTTCAGATTCCGGTCGGCGAGTCCATCGGCCCCTACACCGTGGTGCGCAGGTTGGGTGCGGGTGGGATGGGTGAGGTCTACCTGGCCCGCCATCGCGTTCTGGCCAGGGAGGCAGCGATCAAGGTCTTGCTGCCCGAGATCTCGATGGACGAGTCGATCGTCATGCGCTTCTTCAACGAAGCGCGGGCCACCGCACAGTTGCGTCATCCCAATATCGTCGAGGTCTTCGACTGCGATACCTTGCCCAATGGTCGCGCCTACCTCGTCATGGAGTTTCTCACGGGCGAGAGTCTGCGAACTTGTCTCGACCGGGTGGGCAGCTTGGCGCCCAATTTCCGTTCGATTGCCGCAATGACCGGGATGGTGGCGGACGCCCTGCAGGCGGCGCACGACAACGGCATCGTTCATCGCGATCTGAAGCCGGACAACATGTTTCTCACGGTGCCGCGCTACCAGCCGGATCGTCTCAGCGTCAAGGTCCTGGACTTCGGCATCGCCAAGCTGCTGTCGAGCGGCGAGCGTGGCTCGACCCTCACGCGGACCGGTAGCCTTATCGGGACACCGCTCTACATGTCGCCCGAGCAGTGCCGGGGCGTCTCGACCATCAATCACACCACCGATATCTACTCGTTGGGTTGCGTCCTGTTCGAGATGGTCGCTGGCCGGCCACCGTTTCCCATGGAGGCGCCTGGCGACATTCTGGTTGCGCACATTGCCCAGCCAGCCCCGGCATTGTCCTCTTTGGTCCCGGACACTCCGCCCGAACTTGATGTCCTGGTGGGACGAATGTTGGCCAAAGAGCCGGCTGCGAGAGTCCCCTCCATGGCCGCAGTCGTCGCGGCCATGGAATCGTTCTTGGGTGCGCACAAACCCGATTTCAGTGCGCTGCTGGATCGGCCGGCCGGTTTCCCGGTGTTCGACGCGCCCACGCCGCCGCCGGTTGCGCTGCCTGGGGATGCCGCGCTGCTGGGGCGGACCCCTCCGCCAACCCCGATCGAACATCTTTCCTTAAGAACCTCTGTTCCTCCGGTGGAGACCAGGACGCCGGTGAGCAAGGAATATGCTGGTCCGCCTGCCTTCGCTAGCAGCACGACTGCGATCACGTCCCCCAAGGGGAAATGGATTCTCTTGCTTGTCTTGCCGCTGGCGCTTTTTCTAGTTGTCTTCGCGGTCTATTCGGTCATGCGCCCACGCACCGTGATCGCGCCGTCGACGCCTACCGCGCGGGAGCCCGCGGCGCCGGAGCCGGTTGCTACCCCACCCGCCCGAGTCGAGGTCGAGATCGTCAGCACCCCCACCGCGGAAATCTGGCTGGACAAAGAAACCTCGCCTCGGGGAAATACCCCGCAGAAAGTGCTGCTGCTGCGTTCGGACACGCCGATTCCGGCAGTGTTGAAGGCGGCAGGGTACCAGAACAAGAGTGTGCTCGTCGATGCCAGCAAGAGCAGAACCGTGGTCTTCACGCTGGACCCGGACAAGGCCGCGAGCGTTGCCATGCCGAAGGAGCATGTCGCCTCGCCCGGTCGAGCTAAGGGCAAGAGGATCGGTCCGGCAGATGGGGATTCCAGTAGCAAGTTCAGAGCCGTAGGAGACTGATAGCTACAGCAAGGCAGTGAAGACCGATAACCAAGACGGAAGGGCGCAAAGCGGCCCCCACGAAGAGTGGTTCAGTGTATCACGTCATTCGCCTGCATCGCCGCTCGCGCGCATGGCCGATTCGATCGCCGCCTTCAGATCGTCCTCGACGAATGGCTTCTGCAGAAACCCGGTGGAGCTGTCGCCGCTCATCCGGCGCCGCACCGACTGCTCGCTGTACCCGCTCGACAGCACGATCCTCGCCTTGGGATCCACGGCGCGAAGGGCCTGCATGGTTTCCAGCCCGTCCATGTCGGGCATGGTGAGGTCGAGCAGCACACACCCGATCTGGGCGTGACGTTCGCCAAAGACGGCCAGAGCTTCCCGGCCGCTGGCAGCGGTCATCACTAGGTAGCCCAGCGCCCCGACCAGTTGTGAAACCGCCTGCAGCACACGCGCGTTATCGTCCACCACCAACACCGCAGCGTTCGCGGGTCGTGCCACGGGGCTGGTCGCGGCTGGCTCGCGGGGCAGGCTGACCTCGGAGCCAGCCGCGGGAAGCAGCACTGTCACGCTCGTGCCCTCGCCCAGCTCGCTGGCCATGCGGATGGCCCCCTTGTGACCTCGCACGATACCCAGCACCGCGGCCATACCCAGCCCGCGCTCGGCGAACTTGGTGGAGAAAAACGGTTCGAACACGCGGCTGCGCGTGGCCTCGTCCATGCCACAGCCGGTATCGGTCACCGTCAGCTCGACATAGGTTCCCTCGGCCACATCGCTGTGGGCCACGAAGTCGCGCAAGTCGCGGGCCTCGATCAGACGTTTGCTCAGGCTAAGCGTGATCACGCCCTCCTGGTTGCCGATGGCCTCGGAGGCATTGGTGATGAGGTTCATCACCACCTGCCGGATCTGGGTCGGATCGCCCATGATCAAGGGCAAATCCTCGGCGAAGCGAAAGACCAGGCGCACTTTCGCCGCCACCGAGACCTCCAGGATGCGGGAGATCTCTTCGACGATGTGTCGGGGCGCAATCGGCTCGCTGACAGAGCCGCCGTGGCCTGAGTAGGCCAAGAGCTGCCGGCACAGATCCGCGGCCCGACAGGCGATGGTGCGGATCTCGCCCAGCGGTTCGCGCGCCGGCGCAGACGCGGGCAGATCCTTGAGCGCCAGCTCGGCGTTACCCAACACCGCGGTGAGCAGGTTGTTGAAGTCATGGGCGACCCCGCCGGCCAGCAAACCGAGACTCTCCAGCTTCTGCATCTGCTGCATCTGCACCTCAAACTGGCGGTGGTCTTCCTCGGCCTTCCTCTGCTCGGTGATGTCGGTGATCATCGCCTGCCGGGAGATGCTGCCCTCGGCGCGCGGGATGGGCGTGTTGACAATGTCGTACCAGCGGTTGTCTTTCGGCCCTTGCAGCCGCCAGCGCACAGTTTCGCCCCGCTGCACCCGATTGTTCACGCACCAGGGACACGGCTCATCCAAGTCGTGCAGGGCCTTGTGGCAGATTTCTCCGGTGGCGTCCCGGCCCGTGCTCGCGATCAACTTGGCGTTCATGAACTCGATCTTGTAGTCGGGCGAGCAGATGTAGATAAACCCGTCGAAGCCTTCCACGATGGCGCGGTAGCGGGATTCGCTATCCTGCAAAGCCTCCTGGGATCGCTTGCGCCCGCTGATGTCGCGCGTGGTTGCCAGGACGACACGACGTCCGTCAATCACCTCCGAGCGCAGCGCAATCTCGGTCCAGAACCGGGAACCATCATCGAGGTGCCGGCTCAACCACTCGAAGGTCGCGGGACCTCCGCTGGCGGCGCCGCGAATTTGCTCGAGCGCCACCGAAGGCAGAAAGGGAGCTACCCCGGCAACCCCGCGGCTCGGATCGCCGGCGAGCACGTCCTCGCGGGTCGTGTGAAACAGGCGCGCCGCGCTTTGGTTGGCGTCGAGAATCTGGCCGGTGCGGGCGTCATGGACTGTGATGGCGTCGCTCACGGCGTGAAACAGGGTTTGGTAGTTGCTTTCAGCGCGAATACGTCGCGCGCCCAACCAGATACCGATGACCAGGAGAAACGCAAAAATCACGTACTCCTCCAGATACACGCTGCGGATCCGGCCCGCGTCAAGCAGGGTGTCGTTGACAAAAGCCACCACTGCGAAGCCCACCAGCCCCAGAAGCGGCCATGCACGGCTCCCATCTCCGCGCCTCAGCAGCCGCTGGCCACACACGGCACAGAACCCGATGGTCACCAGGTCGGTCGCGTAGGCCAGGTAAGTGACGAGCGAGACCTTGCCGGCGACCGAGGAGAGCTGTTCCCCCCAGGGGGTCTCGTGGTGGACCAACCCGCTGATGTTCGAAAAGAGAAGCCCGTGATCCGAGAGAAGATCAGCCACCCCGAGGGAAAGGAAAGCTGCGGAGAGAGCAGCGAGGAAGCGCTTGGGACGGAAATCGGAGTAGAAACCGACGAACCAGGGCAGCACCATGGTGATCAAACGCGAAGAACCCGTCTGCCACCTGGCCGCGTATAGGCACGCAGACAAGTCGACTGCGCGGTACCCCGCCAGGCAGGCCAGGGCATAGCCGGCGCCCAGCAGACACAGGATGCCAAAGAGGGCCCGGAGCGGATCCTTGCGCCGGCCGGTCAGCGAGAGCGCGTAGTTCAACCCGTTGTGGCAAAAGACCGCCGCGATCGCGATGAGCAGGATGGTCAGCGGACTCGGCATAGTGCCATCCCCGTGGAACACGAGACTGACCCGGACCTGAACTCGGACGTGAACGCTCCCAGCGGGAAAAGCCACATGGCGGCACCCCCGAGACACATGGTACTCGCATTACGGCCGCGCCGCACCCCATGCCTTCGATTCTGGAGACGCGGCGTGCGGGGGGCGGCGTCCTGTTTGCAAACCGACACTTTGATGGTCACAAGGACCCATTCGATCGAATGCTGATCTGCCAGGCCATCATCGGCGGACTGACCCTGCTGACCCCCGATCCGCTGGTTTCGCAGTATCCGGTGGCCACTGCGTGGTAACCGGAACGCAGGTGTTCTTCGGGGTGCAGGCCATCAACGGTCGCCCCGGCGGCCGCCGCAGATGTCTCAGTTCGCGAGTTGGTAAACCTCGCTGCCGGCGAGCAGGAAGCCCCCGACCCCGTAGTCGTCGAAGTTGGCGAGCCGGGTATTACTCAAGCGCCCGGCGGCCGAGGGATCCTCGGTGCATGGCCGATCGCCTGTCGACTGCGTGTAGCCGAGCAGGCCGCTCGACTGAAGCGCAGTGCCGGAGAGCCAGCCCCACCCATTCTGCATGGGCGCGCTGTAGGTCGCCGAGTCGAGCACCCCCTTGCGAATGCCCCAGGCCAGGCCGTAGACGAAGAAATCCGTTCCGCTGGTTTCCGGACCGTCGTCACCGTCCAGGCCGATGCTCGCGCAGTGGGTGGGATCCATGAGGCTTTCGTTCCAGGCGCCGTCGGTGCGCTGGAGGGCGATCAGCGCCTTCATTTGGGCCTGGAAATCCGCAACGTAGGTGGCCCGATGCGAATCAGTGGTGGGCAGGATGTCGAGAACCCGCACAAGAGCTGCCGTAACCCACCCGTTGCCGCGCGACCAGTAGAGGCCCTTGCCATTCGGGGCGGTGTAATAGGCGTCGGTGCTCTTGTCCGGCGTGCCGTTGGTCAGGTTGTTGTGGATGGCTGCCGTCATCGGCGTCTTGGTGCCGCCGCTTGGCGTGTAGTGCAAGTCGCGGAACCAGAGCCCATCGGTCGCGTTCCACAGACCCCCGCCTTGCGTGCTGCGGGCCTGGTTGTACATGGTCCACATGGCGTCGTAGTAGCCACCAGTGGGATAGAGGACCCCCAACTTCGCGAAACTCGGCATAGACATGTGGATGGCGTCGATCCACCACCACCCATTCGTACCCGTGGGCGGGCTCGAAACCATGGCGTCGATGCCGGCCTTGATGGCCGTGATGTAGTTGGCCTGCTTGTCGATGTTGTAAAGCTCGATATAGACCTGGCCGCAGGCCTGATTGTCCGCGTTGGTGTTGGGAGTGCTGTACAGGGCCCAATTGTGCGAGGTACCCCAGTTCACCGCGTAGGTTTTGTAGCTGGCCTTCTTGGTGGCGTCGGTTTCCACGTTGTAGAGCGCCATGAGCCCTTCGAAGTAGGTAGCCCGGGTCCAAAGCGTGGTGAGTCTGCTCGTGCCATTGACGGTGAAGCTTCCTGATTGATCAGGATGCTTGGTCATGAACCAGGTATTTGCCGATTGCATGGACGCCAGGACCGCCGATTTTGCCGGCAGGCCCACCACTGTCACGCTGCCGCCCGTGCTGCTCGCACCGCCCGTGCTGGTCGTGCCGCCCGAGCTGCCACCGGTTGCGGTAGCGCCGCCTGTCCTCCCGCCCGTGCTGGTCGCGCCGCCCGAGCTGCCACCGGTTGCCGTGGAACCGCCCGTCCTGGTTGTCCCGCCCGTGTTGCTCGTTCCGCCCGAGCTGGTCGTGCCGCCTATGCTGCCACCGGCGGCGGTGGAACCGCCCATCGTGGTTGTTCCGCCCGAACTGGTCGCACCGCCCGCGCTGGTCGCGCCGCCCGCACTGGTCGCGCCGCCCGCCCTGGTCGCGCCGCCGGCGCTGGTCGCGCCACCCGCGCTGGTCGCACCCCCGTTGCTGGCCGTCGAGCCGCCGTTGGCGGTCGAGCCACCCATACTAGCCGGAGCGCTCCCGCTATTCGCGCCGCCCGAGCTGGCTGTGGTGCCGCCGCTCTTCGCGCCGCCCGAGCTGGCCGGAGCCGAGCTAGCGCCCCCGCTGCTGCTCCCGCCCTGTCCGCCGGGAGTCCCGTTCGCGCATGCCGCAAACGTGACGGCCGCGCCAAGAAAGAACGCCCGAGGCCAGTGGGTTCGAAAAGAAGTCATGGTCATGAGTCATCCTCACTATGTTTCTGGAAAGCATTCACGCCGAAGCCTTCTCCTTCGCTTAGCACCAATCTCGGCCTCGGATAAACGCTCATGATACACGAAAAGAAGGCCGAATCGCATGTCCACATGCGGACGTTCATGGGTTGAGGTGTGGACTGGATTTCAGCGTCGCGCCGGCGCATGCCGACCAATCACGGACGTAGACGCAGCGAAGCAATGCCGCAGCGTACAGCGAAGCCGCTTGCTCGTCAGGGGCTCCCGGCATAGTCTGCTTTGGTTAACCGTTGCATGACGTTTGATATATACTTTTTTTGGGCCTCCACCAAGGAGGCCGGTTGCATGTTGGCACCAACTCAAGAATAAGATGCGTCGCAGGGATCTTCGCCCGGCGAGGCCTAGACAACATATCCGAGGAGGCATGTGATGAACCGAACGACTCTCCGAATGCTCTGTGTTGCGGGCTTCGCGCTCGTCGGGGCGTCTTGTACCCAGGAAACCACCAACCCGGGCGGCAATGGCGGCACAAGTTCAGGCGGCGCCACCAGCTCGGGCGGTACGACCGCCTCGGGCGGCGCGACCAACTCTGGCGGCACCACGACTAGCTCGGGCGGCACCACCGCCACGGATACCGGCGGTACGCCCAACTCGGGAGGTGTGAACGACTCGGGCGGCGCGACCCCGTCGGGCGGCGCGACCGGTACGGGTGGCGCGACCCCGTCGGGCGGCGCGACCAGAGCGGGCGGCGTGACCGGCTCGGGCGGCGCGACGAGGTCGGGTGGCGCCACCAGCTCGGGCGGGACCACGACCAGCTCGGGCGGGACCACGACTAGCTCCGGCGGCGTGACCACTGCAGGCGGGGCGACCAACGCGGGCGGCGCAACCAGGACCGGCGGCGTGACCACTGCAGGCGGGGCGACCAACGCGGGCGGCGTGACCAGAGCGGGTGGCGTGACCACCGCAGGCGGCGTGACCACCGCAGGCGGCGTGACCACCGCAGGCGGCGTGACCACCGCGGGCGGCGCGACCGGCGCGGGCGGCGGCATGTCAGTGAATCCCGCCGATGTCGTCCCGGACTTGGTCGGTTTCTACTGGGAAGACTCCTGCCAAGGTAACTTCAATCCCGGAGGCCACAACTGCTGGACGGACAGCCAGAGCACGACCTGTCCCTCCGGCGGCATCGATATGGACAAGACTTTCACTGTGAAGGGAACCGCGGGCCAGCTGTACACCGTCAATATCGAGGTACGTGGCGTGGTCGGGACTCGTTGCTATCAGGGCGGAACGCGCCCCTCGACCGACAGCGCCACCATCCAGGATAGCGGCTACAACGCCTGGTGGTATGCCGGCGGAACGCCGTACAACGCCACCAGTTTGTGGAACACCTACGAGCTCCACGTCAGTCCTTCCACGGGTGACCCTTCCAAAGACGTCTACTATTTCAATAGCGCATCCAGCACTCTCACCAGCGGCGGCGACTGTGAGCGGGAGGCATCCTATCTGGTGAAGTACACTGCCAGCTTCAAAGTCATGGGAGGCGGGTCCTTGCTCTTCAGGNNCGGCCTGCGCCGCGCGCACGGTCGACCTGTCCGGGATGACCCCACAGCCGCCTGCCACCAGCCCAGCCTCACCCGCAAAGCAGCCACCCACCAACGCATTCACCAAGACGTACTACCCACAGTGGATGTGGATCACCGCAACGTCGGTGACCAGCACGTAACGCCGGATCAGCTACCGCCCGGCTGAGTCAGCGGCGGTTCTCTCATTCACACCCCACCCCACCCCAACAGGAGAACAATCTTGACGTCACCGCGACCACGGGCGCGTGCCGCCCGGCTCTATCCTCTGTTTGTGCTTTTGGCAGTGCTCGCAATCCCGCGCATAGTCCTCGCGGAAAAGGTTATCGCCCAGGGCGATGATTGGCAGGTCTACACGGATGGTCGGGTCGCAGGCTTCTTAAGTTGGGTGCACGGCGACGGTGCTCCATCGGCGAACCCAAACTTGGTGATAGGTGGCCAGAACGAAAACCTCACAGCGGGAGGGTGGCCGATACCCACGGAGCCACACAGCGACAACTCCGCAGGGACCGTCAACATGATGCGTATTCGCAGCGGGTTCCTCGGAAACCAGCTCGGGCTTGGGGTGCGGGGCCAGGTCACCCCATGGACCACGGTCACGGGGTACATCCAGATTTGGGCCTTTGTCGAAGCCGACCAGCGGAACAAGGCCAATACGAACCCCCTTGACGCAAGACAGGGGTACGCGAAGCTGGAAGGCCCATGGGGCAGCTTCCTCGCGGGTAGGACCAGGACATTGTTCTCGCGTGGGGCGACCGACATCAACGTTCTCTACGCTCACAAATGGGGCGTCGGGTTCCCCAATACGGTCGACAACCATGGCCCCACCCAGGGCATGGTCGGCTTCGGCGTCATGGGTAGCGGGTTTGGTGCCGGCATGATCTATGGAACGCCGGTGCTCGGCGGACTGCAGCTCAACGTCGGCATCTTCGACCCGGTCACCCTCGGGGGACCGGGTTGGAATGGAACCAAGTACGTACGTCCGGAGTNNTATACCAGAAGATCTACCTGACGGGTCAATGTGACTCGTCGGTGCGGCTCTGCGAGGAGACCGTCGAGGGCGTGGGCTATGGCGGTCGATTCGAAGCGGGTCCCTTTCACCTGGGTGTGGCGGGGTTCTACGGAAAGGGGCTGGGGCTCAGCTATGCCTTGGAGAACAGCCCCGCTGCAGCGGATTCCCCCGATCTCCGTCTCCGCTGGTCTGATGGCTACTACGTTCAGACACAGCTCGTGCTGCGCAAGTTCGACCTCTTTGCTGGCTGGGGCATCGTACGTCTCTTCCGGACTCCCCTCGACCAGAGCCAACCATGGAACAGCGCCATCAAGTACCAGATGGGCGTCAACGCCGGCATCGTCTACAACATGACTCCGAACGTTCACTTCGACCTGGAATACTTCCGTGCCGCGGACAAGTGGAACCTCGGCGAGTCGCAAGTCTTGAATTGCGGCGCCTTCGGCGTGACCTTCAACTGGTAGTCGCGCCTTCGCCACGGGCGCGACATCGAGTCTCGTGAGCCGCTATCGCTGGCTCATCTGTTTCCTGCTGTTCTTCGCAACCACGGTCAACTACATTGACCCGCAGATCCTGTCGTTGCTCAAGCCCATTGCCGACGAGCAGCGCACGATACGAGCAATAGGCGCGACCTTGGTACGCCCCACAGGGAGGTGCCTGAGACATATTCAGGGAGCTCGCCGAAAAGATCCTGGCCAAGGGCGACGACTGGCAGGTATACACCGATGGGCGGGTCGGCGACTTTTTTGGCTGGGTGTACGGCCAAGGCCGCCCTAACTACACCTACGCTACCGATGGGGCCCCCGGGGTTATCCTCCACAACGCGTTGGGTGGTGGCTGGGGTGTGACGGCCGAACAGAGCGCCTCCAGCACCAATCAACCGGACCAGGGTACGGTCAACTCTATGCGGATTCGCAGCGGCTTCCTTGGCAACCAGTTCGGCCTTGGCGTGCGCGGACAAGCCACCCCATGGACCACGGTCACCGGCTACATCCAGATCTGGGCCTGGGTCGAGAGCAATGGACGAATCAAGAACAATTTCAACTACGCGGACGTCAGGCAGGGATATGCCAAGTTGGAGGGGCTCTGGGGCAGTCTCTTGGCTGGCCGAACCCGTACGCTCTTCTCCCGCGGCGCGACCGATATCGACGTGCTCTACGCCCATCGCTGGGGAGTCGGCTTCCCAGGCAATAGCATCGATTCCTACGGACCCACGCAGGGCCAGGTCGGGTTCGGTGTCTTGGGAAGCGGCTTCGCCTCCGGCATCATCTATGCAACGCCGGTCATCAAGGGTCTGCAGCTCATGGTCGGTGTCTTCGATCCTGTCCAGCTTCAAGGCAACGGCGCCTACGTCAGGACGAAGTACGTTCGTCCCGAGGGCGAGATGACCTTCGAAAGGAAGTTCGGCAATACAGGAAAAGTTGTCCTGTTCGTCAACGGCGCCTACCAGAAGGTCTACAAGGATGGATACTGCACCGTCGATCCAGTGACCCAGCTCCCCTGCAGTCAAACCGCAGCCGGCTTTGGCTACGGCGGCCGTTTTGAACTGGGACCGGTGCACCTCGGTGTAGCGGGCCACTACGGACAGGGACTGGGATTCAACTACGCACTCGAGCCGAGCGACGCCGCGGTGGATGACTCGGGAAAACTGCGCAGGACCGATGGCTACTACGTTCAGAGCCAGGTCGTGCTCGGGAAATTTGATCTCTTCGCCGGCTGGGGCATCGTGCGCGCCTTCCACACGACAGATGATTTGCGGAAGATTCACGATCCCAGGCTTCCGGTCGACCCAAACTGGACGCCGGACCAGGTCACCGCTGAAATCCAGCAGTACGGGATCTACGCCCACAGCGCGATCAACTACCAGATGGGCATCAACGGCGGCGTCGTCTACAACCTCACGCCCCAGATCCATTTCGACGTGGACTACTTCCGCGCCAAGGCCGCCTGGTTCCTCGGCGAAAGCCAGGTCCTCAACGTGGTCAGCGCCGGCCTGACCTTCAACTGGTGACGGGCGACGTCCCACGGACGCGACGTCCGGCTCCCGACGCCGGTTTCGCTGTTGGGGTGTCGAACTACGCGAGAGTCGCAGTGCTCAGCGTGCTGGGCCGTGCCGTCGATGCTCGAAGATGACCCAGCAGACGCTGGAAGCGCCACTCAGAAGCTGTTGTCATTCTTGTTTAGGTAGAACTGGTCCAGCTTGGTAGTCAACATGGCGCATTGAATGAACGCGCTCTGAGTTCCCGCCGCGGCCGGCACCGCGGCGGAAAAGGGTGCCCACCCTGGTCCGGCCCAAGTACCGCTTGTGGGGCCGATCCGGGCGTAGCCAGTCGAGGTGATGCCACTACAGTCCGTGGTTGTGAGAAACGACACCTCGCAATAGCTGGTATTCGCGTAGATAGGCATCTTGAACTTGACCCCGAAGTAATAGGTTCCACCTCCCGGTACCTGCACACACTGACTGGGATCGCCTTCCGTGTTGTCGCCAGCTGCTGAACCCGACCCTACGCAACCTTCGGAATCCTCGTCGCTCCAAGTCACGTCGCCAGGATCGTTGATTTGACTCCAACTCGTCAGCAGCGAGGACGAGTCAAACCCGGGATTGTGCACGAAGTTCCCAGCGCTTGGCCTGCGGCACACACACTGGTGAGTGCCGAGGTCGCAGCTCAGCCTAGTGCCCGTGCAATTCTGGTCGCTGAGGCACTCGACGCAGCTTCCCGACAGACAGCGAGGTGCCGACGAGGGGCACTTGGCGTCGATCGTTCCATCGGCGGCGTTAGGAGTTGAACAGGTGCCACCCGAGCATGTCCCTGTTACATGACAGGCAACGGGGGCAGGACAAGTCACGGTCGTCCCCACACACGTGCCACCCTGGCAGGAATCGGATTGAGTGCAGGCGTTGCCGTCGTTGCACGGGGTGTTGTTGTCAAGTGTCGGGTTTGTGCATATGCCCGTGCTCGTATTGCATGTGCCCTGGCCATGGCACTGGTCCGAAGCCGTACAGACTCCGGGAGCGCAGGCCCCCGTGGCCGACGAGCATGTGGCGCACCCAGAACACGCGTTCCCGGTATTCTGCCAGGTTCCGCTTGCATCGCAGGTCTGCGGCTGGGAACCATTGCACCGCTTGGACCCATACGTGCATTCGCCGGTGCAGCCGGCAGTGATACTACAGGCGTACAGGCAGGTTTGCGCAACCGGGACGGCGCAGGTTCCGGCGTTGCATTTGCCGGCTGCCTGATAGGAGAGCCCGGTGCAACTGGCCGATCCGCAAACAACCGTGGGGTAAGTGCACGAACCGTCGATGCTCCCGCCGCAACTACCAGCGCAGACGCCAGTTCCCCCGCAGGCTGTGTGCCCGCTGTGGGGCGTATCCCCTGATGGAAGGGTGGTGCAAGTCCCCAGCGAGCCCGGCAGGTCACAAGCCTCACATGAGCCTGAGCAGGCCCGATCGCAGCAGATGCCTTCCGGCGAGCACTTGGTTCCCGCAGCGCAGCCGCCAGGCACGGCAGTGCAAGACTGGCCTTTCTTGCTGGTGCAGGTGCCCGTACTGTCGCAGGTCCCCGCGCAGCTCGGGCTATCTTGGCTGATCACGGCAACGCACGCATGATTCGTGCAGGTCTTGCACGAACCCGTGCAATCGCTGGCCTGACAGCAGCCGGTCTGGTCGATGCACGTGCCGTTGCAGCCCCGCTTGCCGGTCGGGCAGGTGGGGGCTGCCTCCGCGACAGAAACGTCCGGAGTGGCCGCATCCGGCGCGGCGGTATCCGAACTGGCCGCATCATGCATGGCCGAGTCCAGATTGGCCGCATCTGGCGCGCCGGTGCCGGCGGCCACATCCGGCGTGGCGGTATCCGGTGTGGCCGCATCCGGCTCAGGCGCATCCGGCACGGCCGCGTCCGGCGTGGCCAAATCTGCCGGAGCATCTCTCTCGGATACCGGCCCATCCATGGCGGCCGAAGGCGTGTCAGCCGCCTGGCTGTCGACGGCCACCGGGCCGTCGCTGCCGCCGTCGACGGCCCGCACGCACTTCCAATCGGTGGTGCAGGTGTACCCTGTCTGGCACTGGTCCTGGGGCGAGCACACGCTCCAGTCCCGCTCGATGCAAGAAAGTCCCAGTGCCGCTGGCAGAACCAGTGCCAGCATCCTCGAAAACACGACACGTCGGTTTCTCATATCTGAGGTTCTCGGTTGTGGGTTGAGAAAGTTGCGTGAAAAACGGGCAACGGCCTGGACAGGTCCTCCGCCCCGGTCTCGCACACGCGCCTGGCAGTCGGGCGGCTTCGGGCTCACCGAGCCTGACGAGTTCCTTGTTCCCACACTGGCAGACCGAAAGTCCACGCGGGGAACCATGCCCATGCGAACTCATCGTGTCAAGCGGAACGCCGGAACGGCGGGCGGCCGACGAGATGATTCACGTGACGCCGCTTGCTTGCGGCCGTCAGCTACCCTCAGAGATGGCGCCCGCCGAGCTTCAGATTGGGGACACGGCCGAAGTGATCTTGATTGCGGGTCAAGAGAACTCCGCCCTGGGCCAGACAGATGCCGGCGATTAGGCAGTCCGCCATGCCAATCCCCTGCCCCTGCGACTCCAGCGAGCGCCGCATTGCCGCCGCCCGCTCGCTCGCATCGGGCGTCACTGCAAGCACAGTCAGCGCGGCAAGCAGACGCGACACCTTTTCCTGGTCCGCCGCGCTCTTCGCGCCGCTGAGCAGTTCGAAGCTGTTGATAGCCGTCGTGGCGAGGTGTCCGGTCTCGATCTCCAATTTGATCCGCCCGGACCAGGGGGAGCGACCGCGGAGAAAGTCGATGAGCACATCGGAGTCAGCGATCATCATCGCCAGGTGCTCCGGATTCGCGCGACGGACGCCGTCAGCTCGTCTGCCGCCTTCTCGCCCATTGAACCTTCAAGCGCGATCGCTGCCTTGGTGCGACTCTTGCGCGAATCGTCTTCGGCCAACATGCGTTCGACAGCTTCCTGTACCAGGCGGGAAAAGCCCTTCTCGCCACGGCGAGCAGCGAGGTCGAGCAAGCGCGCTCTCTGCGTGTCGGGGATTTCTATGGTCGTCCTCATGCACAAAATGTGACATACATGCACGTGCATGGCAATTTGTTTTGGCATTACTTGCGGATAGTTGCCGTCATCTGCCGCCCACACCCAGGTTGCTTTGGAAACTCAGCTTGATTCGGGGAAGAAAACGGCAGGATAGTTTGTCCCCATGAAAACCACGAAAACTCGTTGCGTCCTCATGTTCGCGCTCGTCGGCTCACTCGCGCCAACGCCCGCGTCCGCTGCGCCCAAGGCCGAGGCCGCTGCGCCCAAGCCGGTAGCGGCTTCCGCCGTACCATCTGGCCCGGTTGCCGGAAAATCCGATGTGATCGTTGTAACGCTCGCCAATCCCCTGGCCGCGAAACGCAAGGCCGAGACCATTGCGATCGGGCTCGCCGACCTCGTCAAGACTGTGCCTGGATGGGATCTGAAGAAGACCCAAGTTGTGGATGCGCGGGGCAAGCCGGTGCTCTCTCAATTGGTCGACTCTGACGGTGACGAAACCCCCGACCAGATCGTGTTCCAGGCTGACTTCGGCCCGAGCGAAAGCAAGGCGTTCAAGCTGAAGGTTGCTGAACGCACCTCGGCCGCAGAGGCAGACTACAAGGTCTATGGGCGTTTCGTGCGCGAGCGCCACGACGATTTCGCCTGGGAGAATGACGTCATCGCCCACCGCGTATACGGGCCTGATCTGGAAACCTGCAAGAAGGAACCTCTCACCTCAAGCGGAGTGGACGTTTGGGTCAAGCGGGTGCCCAAGCTGGTGGTCAACGAATGGTACATGACGGACAACTACCACCAGGACCACGGCGAAGGCGCGGACTTCTATGCTGTGGGCAAGTCGCGCGGTTGCGGCGGATTGGGGATTTGGTCGGGGGGCAAGCTTTCGGTGTCGAAGAACTTCACCGGCTCGCGCGTGCTGGCCAACGGGCCCATCCGTCTCGTGTTCGAACTGAGCTATGCGGCCTGGGGCACGGGCGGCATGAAGGTGACAGAAACCAAACGCGTGACCCTCGATGCGGGCTCGCACTTCAATCGATTCGAGAGCACCTTCAAGGGCGCCAAAGCGGTGCTGCCTGTCGCGATTGGCATCGCGAAGCACCCCGACAGCGCGGTGGAAGTGGACGATAAGGCGGCCTGGGTGCGGACTTGGGAACCGCTTGACGGGGGCAAAGCCGGCAATCTGGGTTGTGCAATCGTCCTGGCGCCAGGATCCCACGTCGAAGAACAGCAGACCGACCTCGAACACCTGCTGGTCACCCCCGCCCCGAAGAGCGGCCCTTTGACCTACTACGTCGGCACGACCTGGGATCGCGCCAGCCAGGTTGCCGGTGCTGCCGGCTGGACAAAAGAGGTGCAACTCCTGTCGAGCCGAATCTCCAATCCGGTGCAGGTCAGCCTCGCCGCCCCTCCCGGCGCAGCGCCGCCGAACCCAGTTCCAGGCACGCCCAGTAAGTCCAAGTAGGCGCGGCACGGCCGTGGCCTACGGTGATCACTCCGGCCACGGCCACGGCCACGTCTACGGCCACGACCGCCCGCGGCTGTCGCGGGATTGTGATCCCTCGGTGGAAATTGCCCAGGATCTGACGAAGATTCGACACCGGCCAAGGGTTGTGCGAAGGATCTGTAACGCCCGGATGGTTGGGCCCTGGCTTGCATAGGACCCCAACCCGGGGACGCCCGAGGCGTTCCCGCTTGCGTGAGCCCCATGGCCGAGAATCCGCACAAAGTGATGCTCTTGATCCCGAACCTGCAGCAGGGCGGGGCTGAGAAGCAAATCCTTGAGCTGGCCAGAAACCTGCCGGCGCGCTTTGCGCCGGTGCTCTGTCTCTGGAACGACACGATTCACTACCGCGATCTCTTGCCTGCGGGTCAGCCGCGCCACGTTCTCGGGGTGCAACGCTTGGGACGCAAGGGCCTGCGGCGCTTGCAAGAGATTCTGCGTGAAGAGAAGCCGAGCATCCTGCACAGCTATCGGGATAAGGCGAACTTCCTGGCGCGGCTGGCGTTGCCGCGTGCGCCCGTGCCGGTTGTCCTGACCAGCGTGCGCAACCGCGCCATCAACCTCCTCTATCTGCTGACCGAACGCTACCTGTCGCGCCGCTCGGATCGCGTGTTGGTCAATTCCCAGGCCGTGCGCTACGAGCTCAGGCGCTGGGCGCGGGTCCCGGACTCCAAAATCCAAATCATCCACAACTTCATTGACCTCGAACGCTTCCATCCGCCCTCGGCGGAAGAACGTGCGGCAGCACGGGCACGATTCAATTTGGCGAGCGACGAGCTGGCGTTGCTGCTTCCCGGGCGGGTCAGCCTACAGAAAAACCACATGCGGCTGGTGCGTGCGCTGGCGTGGCTGAGGCGGCGCGGCCGCCTTCCTGGCAAGGTGCGCGTGCTCTTGGCCGGCCGCGAGCGCGATCCCTTCTACGCAGCCTGGACCTGGCGACTGGCGGCCCTGCTCGGCGTGGAACAGAATCTGGTACGCCTGGGTGTGGTGACCGACATGCCCACCCTCTATCACGCGGCCGACGTTTTGCTGCTTCCCTCGCTTTGGGAAGGGCTGCCCAACGCAGTCTTGGAAGCACACGCAAGCGCCCTGCCCGCCCTGGTGTCCCACGCCGCCAACGTGGACCGCATCGTACTTCCCGGGGAGAGCGGGCTCGAAGTCCCCACCCTCGGGATCCGTTCGCTGGCCGAGGCGCTGAGCCTTCTTATCGAAAGCCCGGCCGAGCAGCTCCGGCGCATGGGCGAACGTGGACGCGCGCATGTGGCTGCAAGCTTTGGACCGCAAAGGGTGCTAGCAGAGACGGTTGCACTCTACGATGCGCTGCTGGCCGAGAAGGGACTTTCCTAGTGTGTGGAATAGCCGGCTTTCTCGCCAAGCAGAGCGACGCGCGCCCTGATCCACGGATGGTTCAGCGCTTTGCTGCAGCCATGATCCACCGGGGTCCTGACGGCGGCGGCTTCTTCTTTGACGGTCCCGCGGCCCTGGCTCACCGGCGCCTGTCCATCATCGACCTGTCCCCGGCCGGACTGCAGCCTATGACCAATGAGGACGGCCAAGTCGCCATAGTGGTCAATGGCGAGATTTACAATCACCGGGAGCTGCGCGGCGATCTAGAGAAGAAGGGACATCGCTTTCGCAGCCACAGTGACTCCGAGGTGGTGGCCCATCTGTACGAGGAGGTTGGCGATCGCGTACCCGAGCTGCTCCGCGGAATGTTCGCCCTGGCTATCTACGACGTGAAAGCGCGCCGGCTGTTGCTGGCGCGCGATCGATTTGGGGAAAAGCCCCTCTACTACACCCAACGCCCGGACGGGTTTGCCTTCGCCTCTGAATTGGCGGCTTTGCTGGCGGATCCGGGAACCGACGCTGAGGTTTCGCCCGCGGCTATCGATTTGTACCTGTCGCTGCAATACGTGCCCGCGCCTGACAGCATCTTTCGCCAAGTGAAGAAGCTGCCGGCCGGCTGCCTCTTGGAAGTTGCCTGTGGCGGCGAGCCGCGCATGCGCCGCTACTATCAGATCAGCTACCAGCCCACTCTGCATGCACTTGACGAGCGGGAAGCAGCGGCGCGTGTGCGCGCAGCAGTCGAGGACGCGGTTCGCGTGCGTCTGATGTCAGACGTGCCCTTGGGCGCGTTTCTCTCGGGTGGTCTCGACTCCTCCATCGTGGTGGCCTGCATGGCGCGTGCGACCAGCCGGCCGGTGCAAACCTTTTCGGTGGGCTTCGTGGGCGCCGAGGTGAACGAGCTACCCTTTGCGCGCATCATCGCGCAACGCTTTGGCACCGACCATCACGAGCTGGTGGTCGATCCCGACATGACCCGGCTTCTGCCCAGCATTGTCCGGCACCACGGCGAGCCCTTTGCCGACACGTCGACCTTGCCCACGCGGTATTTGTGCGAAATGACCCGCAAGCAGGTCACTGTGGCGCTGTCCGGTGACGGCGGCGACGAAGCCTTTGGGGGCTATCGCCGCTACAAGTGGGGCGATCTGGCGGCCCGGATGTCCTCCTGGCCTCGGCCTTTGGCCTTTCTCGCGCGCAAGGCTTTGCAGACGATACCGGGCGCCGGCGCCTATGCCATTCGCGACTTCGGCCGCCGTTTGGCCGAGGACGATGCCGCCCGCTACCTGTCGCTGATTTGCCACTTCTCGCGCGAGGAACAGAAGGCGCTCTATGGTCCGAGATTGCGCGAGCTGCTGGCATCGGATGCGGCGTACGCGCTCTTTTGCCAGCACTTGCAAGCCAGCGCAGCCCGCGACAACGTGAGCCGCTACTGCGATCTCGATGCCCACACCTATCTTCCCGACGACATCTTCGCCAAGGTGGACATTGCCAGCATGACCTTTGGGCTGGAGGCGCGTGCCCCGTTCGTCGATCACGCAGTGATGGAGTTGGGCGCAGCCCTTCCTGGCCGGTTCAAGCTCAATCGCGGCAAGGGCAAGTACATTCTCAAGCAAGCCTTTGCCGATCTGGTGCCGCCCACAATCCGCGGCCGGCGCAAGAAGGGTTTCGGGTCTCCCACACGCGGCTGGTTTGCGGGACCTTTGCGTTCGCTTGCGCGCGATCTCCTGCTCTCGCCCGAGGCGCGCGGGCGCGGGCTCTTCGAGGCCAGCGCGGTCGAACGCCTGCTCGCGCGTCACGCGGCAGGCGAGGACCACGGCGAACGCATTTGGAACCTGGTGGTTCTGGAACAGTGGCACCGCGAGCTGGTGGACGGCCGTTCGCATTTTCAGAGCGCGGTGGCCGAAACCGCCGAGCGACTAGCAAGAGAGGACGCGGGTGCAACCCGCGCGGGCGTACCTTGACAGAAGTTCCCGACCGTAGGGGCGACTTTCAGACCTGCCCCCTGACAAGAGGTGCCGGCTAATGCCCATGGAGCAAGCCCCGTCGCCTGCTGCGACGGATCGGCGCCAGGACGTGCGGCACGCGGCAGTCGGTGCTGGGACCAACTTCCTGGCCATCCTGGCTGGCTTGTCAGAAGCCGCCTTTCACCCCGTGGCAGCCCATCTCTTCGGGACCGCGTTCTATGGCTTCTACCGCTGGGGGGTGAGCTGTGCCGAGCCGCTCTTGCGCCTGAGCCCGCTCGGCACTGACAAGGGGCTGCTCCGCCATATCGCTTCCCACCGCGTGGCCGGCGAGGCCGAGCTCGAGCAGCGCTCGCTGCGCACCGCTTTCTGGCTCACCCTCGCAGCCAGCGGTGTGCTGGCGTTGCTGGCCTTTCTCTTCGCGGGACCGTTGGCCGCCTTGCAAGGCAAGCCCGAGGTGGCCACCGCCATTCGATTCTTGGCCCCCAGCCTGCCCTGCTCCGCGCTCATCCTGGTACTGATTTCCGCCACCATGGCCGCCAAGACCATGCGCTACAACCTCCTGGTCCGCGGGATTGCCCAACCGTTTTCGCTGCTGTTGCTGGCGGTCCTGCTGGGCGTGCTGGTTCCCACCCTCGCTGGTCTGTGCGCGGCTCACCTGCTGGCCGTGGCGCTGACTGCGGCGCTGGCATTCTGGGCTGCCGCGCGGGTGTTTCGCGCCATGCCGCTGGCGCGGGCGCTGTGGCCGGCATCGGCGCCAGGTTCCGCGCCCTTCTTCCACGGCGAGATGGTTCGCTTTTCGCTTTTGATTGGGATCTCGGAGTTTCTCAATTCCATCTTGCAGCGAACCGACATCATCCTCATCGCGTTTTTTGCCGGGCCGGAGAAGTTGGGAATCTACGCCGGGGCCGAGGCCTTGAGTCGGGTGGCTTCCAACATTCGCTACGCCTTTGATCCAGTGGTTTCGCCCGTGCTTTCCGAGGCCTTGCGCCAAAAGGACATGGGACGGCTTCGCTACAACCTGCGGCTCATGACCCGATGGACCACGATCATCACGGTCCCGTTGTTGCTGGCGATGATCGTGTTTCGCAATGAACTGCTGCGCTTCTTCCCGCAGGCATTCTTGGCCGCGGGTCCTGTGCTGGTGGTGCTGCTGTTTGGGCATCTGGTCAATGGGACGCTGGGGCTGACCGGTTGGGTGATCGTCATGGCCGGGCGCTCGCGCATAGTCCTGATCAACAACCTGGTTTCCGCCAGCGTCAACCTGGCGCTCTGTTGTCTGCTCATTCCCCGCATGGGCCTGCTCGGGGCTGCGCTTTCTTCCGCCTCCTCCGTGGCCCTGCTGCAGACGATTCAGCTTGTGGAAGTCGCCCTGCTCTATCGCGTGCATCCGTTTTCGCGAGGCTTTTTCAAGGCTCTGGCCGCCGGGGCCGCGGTCTTGTTGCTGGCGGAATTCGCCCTCGGCGCAGTTGACCTGCCCAGCTTGGCCCGCCTGATTCTTCGGGCTGTCGTCGTCCTGGCCGGCTATGGGCTCATTCTGGTCGCGCTCGGGCTAGGCGCCGAGGAACGCGAGCTGGTGCGCAAGTTCTGGCGCCGGGTGTTCGGCGGTTCGCGTCCCTGAAACCCGCGGGCGTGGCCTACTGGATCGGGATGATGTACGAGGTGAGGCACTCGAACTTGGTTTGCATGCGGAAGTGCGACTCGGTGACATGCCGTTCGGCATGGAAGATGTCCATGTTGTAGGTCTGGCCAACGGTGAGGCCAAGGGTGGCGGCCAGCTGGTCGAAGTTGACGGTTCCGGTCTGCGCGTTGTGAATGCCACCCAAGTCGATGACTTGCTGGTTGTTCACGTACACAAACACGTCATCGTCGCCGATGAAGGTGAAGGACTCGCCGCCCTTGTAGGTGAAGGTCGTGTGGATCTCGGTGGTGAAGGAATAGTTGTGGGTCTGGCCTTGATTGCCAAAACCCTGGTTGTCGATGGGAAAGAAGGCCTGGTTGTCAAAGACCATGCTCGTAGAATCCCTGGGATCAGGTGTGAGCGGCAGTGCGATTTCGAACCGCATGTTGATGTTGTCGGCGATATGGTCATGGTACCACTGCTCAAAACTATCGGCACTGGCCACGGTCTGGACGCCGCCGGCGCCGAACACGGGCCTCTGGTCAGAGCCCAGCGTGCTGGCAGCTATCCCCTTTTCCGCGGTCTTGACCGCTGGCTCGAAGTCAGGGTGCTTGGTTGCGGCGCCCCCTGGGTCACTGGCTGACGAGTCCCAGCCGCGAAAATCGCGGATCAATGCCTGGACGCTGTTGGGGCAGGTGCTTCCACCGCCTGATCCTGCTCCGGTCGCGCCCCCTCCAGCGCCTGAGCCATTCGTGCCGAGGTGAATCCCACCCGCGCCGTTGGTGCCGTGGCTGCCAGTCGTCCCTCCTGTCTCACCGTTGTCCAGGGGCACGGGCCCGCTACACGCTACAAGCGTGGCGGCAGCACCCATCGCAATCCCACAGAACCAGGTTTGAATCGTTCGGTTCGTGCTTGGTATGCGATTCATGCTGACCTCCTTAGTGTAGGTTCGGCGCCTTATCCTATAAGCGTACTCCATAGCGAGAAGGAATCAAAGCCTCCGAGCCATGGCGTCAGCCACGACTGCCTGGCCCAATGCGAGGCCGCCGTCGCCGGGCGGGACCTGGCCAGGCAGGTGCACGGCGAACTCGGGCGCCAGGGCTGCCAGCAGCGACTCGGTCAGACGCGCATTCTGGAAGCAGCCACCGGTGAACACGACCGGGTGGCTGCCGTGCTGCTGGCGTAGTAGGCGCAGGACCTCGGCAGTTGCCGCCACCAAGGTGTTGTGAAAGCGGGCCGACACCACAGCAGGCGCGCGCCCAGCCACGACGTCCATGGTCGCTTGCCGCACCATCGGTCGCAGGTCCATCAGCCAGGGACGCCGCGTCCCGTCCAGGGCGAAGTCGTAGCGGCCGGTCTCGCCTGCATCAGCGACGAAGTTCCAGCGCATGGCCACCTGACCCTCGAAGTGGGAATGGGTCGCAGCCAGGCCAATCGCGCCCAAGGCGTCGAAGTAGCGGCCAGCACCGTGGGCCAGGGGCGTGTTCAGCTTCTCGGCGATCATGCGGCGGCAAAGCGCGATCTCGCCTGCGGGAATCAACTTGAACAGGGCCAGGGCATCGATCGGCGGATCGCCGGCAAAGGCATCGTCGAGCAGGGCCAGCGCCAGCCGCCACACCTGCTGGATAGCGAGATCGCCGCCCGCCAGCGGGATGGGGTGCAAGGTGGCCAGGCGCTCGAAGCGCGCGAACTCAGTCAGCAAGATCTCCCCGCCCCAGGCTGTCCCGTCAGTGCCCAGCCCGGTGCCGTCATAGGCCACGCCGAAAACTGGCCCGGCAAGGCCGTGCTCGGCCATGACCGCAGCCACATGCGCGTGGTGGTGCTGCACCGCGATCTTGCACGCCTCGGGCCGCGCCAGGGCGTAGCGAGTCGACTGGTACCCGGGGTGCAGATCGTGGGCGATGATTTCGGGCTCGATGCCGACAAAACGCTGCAGGCGCGCCACCGCGCGCTCGTAGGCAGCCAAGGTTTCCAGGTTGTCGAGATCGCCAATGTGAGGGCCAAGATAGGCGTCGCGGCCCTGTGCCAGACAGAAGGTATTGTTGAGGTGCGCCCCGCAAGCCAACAGCGGCGCAACCGGCGACGACAAGGCAATCGGCCTGGGCACATACCCGCGCGACCGGCGGAACAACACTGGCTGGCCCGCGATCAAGCGGCCCACCGAATCGTCGCAGGGGTTCGCGATCGGGCGATCGTGCAACAGCCAGGCGTCGGCAATCTTGGCCAGCCTGGTCTGCGCATCGGCGTCGTCAAACGCGATGGGCTCTTCGGAAAGATTCCCCGAGGTCATGACCAGCGGGCGATCGGCCTGGGAAAGCAGCAGGTGGTGCAGCGGCGAATAGGCGAGCAAAAGCCCGACCATCGGGTTGTCCGGCGCCACCTCGGGGGCCAAGCCGGAGTCTGGCTTGCGCCTGACCAGCACGATGGGTCGCTCGACCGATGTCAGCAGCTCCCGCTCGGCGTGGTCGAGCACGGCCAGCGCCTCGGCGGCGGCTAGATCGCGCACCATTACGGCAAAGGGTTTCTCGTCGCGCTGCTTGCGCTCGCGCAGCCGGCACACCGCCGCCGATGAAGTCGCATCGCAGGCCAGGTGAAAGCCGCCGATGCCTTTGACCGCCAGGATCCGTCCTTGCACCAGCAGGCGCGCCGCTGGTCCTGCCGGATCCGCCACGTCCAGCGCCGCCCCGTCAGCATCGACCAACAAGAGCAACGGCCCACAAACCGGGCAGGCGATGGGCTGGGCGTGAAAGCGCCGGTCCGCCGGATCCTCGTACTCGCGACGGCAGTCGGCGCACATGGCAAACGACGCCATGGTGGTGTGAACGCGGTCGTAGGGGATCTCGCGCGCAATCGAGAAACGCGGCCCGCACTGGGTGCAATTGGTCAGGGCATAGTGAAACCGGCGGGCATGCGCATCTTCAATCTCGGCCAGACAGTCGGCGCAGGTGGCGATGTCAGGCGGAATCGACACGCGCCGGCCCGGCTCACCCGCCGGCCCGCTCGGCGCGATGATGAATTCGCGAACATCCTGATTGGCAATTGCCTCGCTCTGCTGAGCGTGAATGCGCGCCGCAGGCGGCGGCTGGCCCAGACTGGCCACGAATCCATCGAGCGCAGCCGGCGCGCCGAAGACCTCGATGGTTACCCCTTGGCCATCATTGAAAACCCGGCCAACCAGTCCTGCCTGCTGCGCCAGACGCCACACCCAGGGGCGAAACCCCACGCCCTGTACCACGCCGCGAACCAGAATGCGGCGACCTTCGCGCGCATCCATGTCAGGCACGCCGGGTGGCTGCGATGCGCGCCAGCAGCCAGTCGAACCAAGCCTGCAAGCCTTCGCCCTTCCAGGCGGACATCTTGATGACGTCGATACTGGGGTTGATGGCGCGCGCGTCGGCCAGAGCGGCCTCCACGTCGAAGTTGGTGTGGGGCTGCAGATCCATCTTGTTCAGAATGAGGGCGCGCGACTCCTTGAACATCAGCGGGTACTTGCCCGGCTTGTCATGGCCCTCGGTGCAGGAAAGCATCATCACCTTGTCGTGCTCACCCAGATCGAACTCGGCCGGGCACACCAGGTTGCCCACGTTCTCTATGATGAGCAAATCTAGCTTCCCAGTTTTCAGATCGTCGGCAGCGCGCGCAATCTGATGGGCTTCGATATGGCAGGCACCGCCGGTGTTGATCTGCTTCGTGGGCACGCCGTGGCGGCCGATGCGATCCGCGTCGCGCGTGGTGGCGATGTCGCCGGTGATGACCGCCATGCGCAGGCGCTTGCCCAGCGCCTCGGCGGTGCGCTCCAGCAGCGTGGTCTTGCCGGCGCCCGGCCCGGACATCAGATTCACCACGTACACGCCCTCGCGGCCAAAACGCTGCCGGTTGGCATCGGCGTTCTGGCTGTTGTCCTGCAAGACGTCGCGGGCGACTTCGATCTCTTTGCTCATGATTGATCTCCTGCGGGCCGGGCCGCCTCCTCGTCGATGTCGATGCTGGCAAGCCGCAGCTCGCGGCCGGCCAGTACCTCGCCGCCAGGCATACCGCAGACGCATGGCTCCAGCAGGTCGCCGCCGCGCTCGGCCCCGCATGCGCGGCAGCGCAGGCGCGTGGGCACGCGCACGATTTCCAGCGGGCAGCCCTCGACGCGCGTGCCGCGGCTGACCACGGCGAAGGCAAAGCTCAGGGTTTCTGGCTCCACGCAGGTCATCTCACCCAAAAGCAGGCGCATGCCCACGACCCGACCGCCGCCGTTCTGGTCAGCAACTTCGATGGCCGTGTCCACCATGCGCTGGGCGACCGAGGTTTCGTGCATGTGGGTTGTTGGTTCTTGCCATGCTGGTTTGGGGAATACAACGGTCTTGCGGTCTGAGCGAGGACGCAGAGAAAATTTCTTGGAACGCGCTATGATTGGACCATGCACATCATTCTTCATGTTGGTGTCCTGGCGTTGACCGTGCTGGCCTTGAGCCGGGCGACCTCCGGGGTGTGGCTGAAGAATCCCCCCGCGGCTATCACCGTGGCCGCCCTGTTCAGCCTGCTCAATTGGTCGCTCGGGTGGCTGCTCCGCCTGCTGCTCGTGGTGCCCACTATCCTGACCCTGGGGCTGCTGCTGCTGTTCACCACCTACATCGTGAACACCGTGCTGCTCTGGTTGGTCGACAAGCTGCTCGCTTCGTTCGAAATCAAGAGCCTGCGCGCGCTGCTGCTGTCATCAAGCGCTATCACCCTGGTCAACTGGCTTTTTCATTTCGCCCCATACTTGCGGTAGCCATTTGCGACCGTCTCTCAAGTAGAGTCTTCTCATGCGCTGTCTGTGTTGTGTTGTGCTGGCCGGGTTGAGTGCGGCGCTCGCCTGCGCCTCGACCCAACCGGCTGAGCCACCCCCATTGCCCGCGCCGGTCGCGGCCCCGCTAGCGCCCAGCCCGTCGGCCGCACCCCGCGACACGGGCACTGCCGGAGCCTTTGCGGTCGATGGCGATGATGGACTGGCCCGCCTGTGCGAGACCCTGCGCGAGGAGAACTCGATGGCTTTTGCCGGCAACGTGGTGGCCCAGGCGCAAGAGCGCGAGGCGCATGCCCGCCGCCGCCAGGATGCTGAGCACAGGCTCTACGTGGCGGTCGTGCCGGCCCAGGGCTTTGCCTTGGCCAACTACGAACTGCTCGAGCGTCGGCTGGTGCTCGACACTGGCCGGGGTTTCAGATTGGGCGAGAACGCCGAGCTGCTGACCAATCTAGAGACTGGCGCGATTGGCTTTCGGCTGGCGCCCGAGGCTGCCGACCACGTGTTGGTGGAGCGCGCCGCGGGCAAGCTGTTCCTGCGCGTGGTGTTCCGCCCAACCTACTCGAATATGCGCCGGCAGGCCTGCCTGTGGATCAGCGGTGGGGGCGTGGTCAAGATGGAGATCGAGCTGGAAGCCGTGGCCCTGCTCGCCCCTGACGGCTCCCGCCTGGCCCAGGGCGATAACAGTCCAGGAACGGATCTGGACGCGCCGGTGAGCAAGCCGCAAATCGTGATCAGGCGTCCGCGTAGCGCCACGGGCGGGGACGTGCCCGAGGTTCTGGCCAAAGCCAGCGCGGAGATTGGGCCGTTGCTTCTGCCCTGCTATCAGAAGGCCCTGGAAAGGCGACCCAGTTTGCGTGGCACGCTGGTCCTCGGCATCAAGCTTGGCCCGGATGGCTCCGTGGAAGAATCGCGCATGGAACTAAGCTCGCTCGGCGACGAATTCCTGGCTGCCTGCGCCGCTGGCAAGGTCGGCAAGGCCAAGCTCGGCGCCGGCCCTGCCCGCATGAGCGTGACTGTGGTGTTCGGTTCGAAAGACGATCACTGAGGGGTGAGTGCTGCTCTCCCACGGCCGCGGTAGCGGCCGGATCGCCTCGCCCCGCTCAGTGCGAAAAGACCGCCGATGTCCGCGTTAGCGAGGCCGGCCAGGACCCCTCATCCCAACCTTCTCCCCGGCGGACCGGGGAGAAGGGGTGTGAGGCCGCCGCGCGAAGCGCGTCGGGTGAGCAACTGTTTGGGGGTGTCCCCCGGCCGCGGTAGCGGCCGAATCACCTCGCCCCGGCGTCAGCCGGGGAGAGGTCGACGCGCGAAGCGCGTCGGGTGAGGGGCTGCTCGCACCTACCATTTGCACACGAAGTGCAAGACTCGGGCGGCCGGTTGCACACGAAGTACAATTTCATGCTGCCAAAACCACGCGGTCCTGCGCGATCTTGGCGGAATTGCGCGGCCAATGACCTCGGCACAGCTCTTGCTGAAGGTCACGGCAGATTGAAGACATGAATACGCCGCGGCACTCGCGCTTGGGTGAACCGTACCGACCCGCTGTGATACCTTGACCGCGGCAAAGTTTCGGCGTAGCGAAAACAAAACTGGAGGATCGAAATGTCAGCAGCGCGCCTTCTTGGCTTGACGATGGTTTCAGCATGGCTTCTTACCGGTTGCAGCTCGCCGAAGAAGATCGAAGTTGGCGGCACCTGCATCCTGAACAGTGACTGCAACTCGCCGCTGCTATGCACCGATGGCAAGTGCCACGACGCTTGCCACGCCTCGATCGACTGCCCCACCGGGCAGAACTGTGTGAAGACGAACGATTCGACCTTTTGCCAGCTACCGGCCGAGGCCGACTGCTCACGCACCACGTGCAGTAGCGCGTACGTGTGCGCATCCGACCTGCGCTGCCGAACCCCCTGCCAGTCCGTCGCAGACTGCGCCAACGAACAAGTCTGCGTGACCAACGTCTGCGCCGACCCGATCGAGCTCGTCCCGTCCACCGGCCAGCTTCCGCAAAAAGGCCCGAGCCTGGCCGCAGACGGCGGCACGGATGCCCAAGCAACAGCCACGGGTGGCGCGGGTGGCGGAGGCGGCCCAGGCGGCGCAAGCGGTTCTTCCGGTGGCGCTGAAGACGCCGCGGACGGCGGCAACGGCGGCGCAAAGGATGGCCCGAGCGCCTCGGGCGGTGCCAGTGGCTCTTCCGGTGGCACTGGCGATGCCGCGACGGCAGGGGGCAACAAGGATGCAGCGAGCGGCCTTGGCGGCGCTGGCGGGTCTTCCAGCGCCGCTGGCGATGCCGCGGCCGCCAGCGGTGGCGGCACCAAGGATGCGGCAAGCGGCCTTGGCGGTGCAGGCGGTTCTTCCGGCGGAGCCACGGCTGGGGCTGGTGGCACGGCAACACNNTTCGAGTCAGGTTTAGACAACTGGCACTACGCCACCGAGGGCTGGGGGCTCACCACCACGACCTTCCAAAGTGCCTCCCACTCGGTAACCGACAGCCCCAACGGCAACTACCCTGCCGGGGCAAAGAGCGAGATCACCATGGTCAACTCTGTAGACCTTACCAGCTCCGTCTCGCCGGTCGTGACCTTCTGGCACAAGCTGGCCATGGCTGGCAACGCCTACGCTGATGTGTCGAAGGATGCCGGGACTACCTGGACGGCCGTGAAGACCTTCTCCGCTAGCGACAACACAAGCGTGTGGTCGTTCCAGCAAAGTTCTCTGGCTTCCTACGTTGGAATGAAGATCAAATTGCGGTTCCGACTGGAGACAACCACCGTCAACGACGGGTGGTATCTCGACGACATCGAGGTCCGCGAAACCGATCTCCCGTCGACTGGTGTTCCGACACCACAGAATCCCGTTGTTCCCCAGCGCTACTTCTTCGACGACTTCGAGTCTGGCCTGGACAAGTGGCACCACGCCACCGAGGGCTGGGATCTTGTCACCACAACCTCGCAAAGCGTCACCCATTCCGTGACTGACAGTCCGAACGGCAACTACCCGGCTGGGGCCAATAGCGACATCACCATGGTCAATTCCGCAAACTTGACCGGGGCTGTGTCGCCGGTCTTGACCTTCTGGCACAAGCTGGCAATCGGCGGTGGCAGCGGCTACCTTGACGCGTCCGCTGACGGCGGAACTACCTGGGCGGTCCTGAAGACCTTCGCCTCCACGAACAACACTAGCGTATGGTCGCTCCAGCAGGTGTCTCTTGCGTCCTACGTCGGCAAGAAGACCAAGCTCAGATTCCGGTTGAACGCCAGCGGTACCGGTGACGGCTGGTACCTCGACGACGTTGAGATCCGCGAAGCCGAGCTGCCACCCGGCAGCGTTCCCGACCCCGGGTCACAGAATGTCCCGGCCGAGCCGACTGGTTGCGAAAATGGGCCCGCCACAGGACGGTATTTCTGTGAGGACTTCGAGGCCGGGCTATCCAGTTGGCTGGTGGCCGCCGACGGATGGAACACCGTGGTCGCGACTTCCCAGAGCCCATCGCACTCAGTGACCGACAGCCCGAACGGGAACTATCCCGCCGGAGCCAAGAGTGATATCACCATGGTCGGCTCTGTTGACTTGACTGGCGCTGTCTCACCGATTCTGACGTTTTGGCACAAGCTAAGCCTCGCCGCCTGGACGGTCTTCTGTGATACCTACAATGACTCCACCTACGTCGATGCGTCGTCCGACGGCGGGACCACTTGGGTGGTCCTCACAAGCTTCAACTGCTCGAACAACAACAGCACGTGGTCCTTCCGGCAGTTGTCTCTCGCGTCCTACGCTGGAAAGAAGATCAAGCTGCGATTCCGATTGGTAGACGACACCCATTCCGGCACCGCCGACGGCTGGTACCTAGACGACATCAAAATCCGGGAAAACGAATTCGTCCCCGCTCCCTAGTGGCCTCACGCTCTGCACGAGTCAGGCCGCTGGCGGTGCCTGCAATGCCTCAGACCTCTGCGGAGCGACTTGCGGCCCGGACAACCTCGGCGCGAAGGCCCTGACCTGCTCTGCCAGCAAGTTCGTCGAGGGTCCGTGCACCTTCCCGGCTGGCACCGACTACTCCTGCTACAAGGTCGGGGCCGCCGCGACATGTGCGGCCGGGACCAAGGCCGGCCAGGCTTGCACCGCGACTGCATGCCAGGCCTGCGGCGCCACCACGGCACTGGCTATCTCGACGCCAGCGGCGCGGCAAAGCAAGGCTTCTGCGTGTGCTCAAAGGGCATCTGGTCATGCGGCACAACCGCCGAGTGGCCCTGTTACCCGCAGACGGCAGGTGCCACCGTGCCAGCAAGTTGCAACTAGCGGGCGCACTGACTTTCATCGATGGGGACAATTGCAGCCACGTGTTTCACCCCACGCATCAGGACAACCTGTTCACCTGCTTCAAAATCGAGTGCTGGCCGGCGTGTCATCCGCGAGGTCGGCAGACGCATCCACCTCGGCGACCAAATCGGCATAGGCGTCAGGCAGCCCACTGGCGACAAGGTCGGCAACCGCGTCCGCCTCGGCGACCAGATCGGCATCAGCGTCAGGCAGCTCACGGGCGACGAGATCAGCAGACGTGTCCGCCTGGGCGGCCAGATCCGCACCAGCGTCAGGCAGCTTGCTGCCGGCGAGGTCGGCGGCCATGTCCGGCTTGGTTTCTCGGCCAGCCAGATCTGCTCCGCTTCGGGCATCCGGAAGACCGAGCGGGAGGTCCGCTCCGCTATCCCGGCCGCCGGCATCTGCCCGCGGCAGATCCACGCCGGCGTCGTGGATCAGGCTCGGGTTCTTCTGCGGGAGCTGCCCGTTTGCGTCGACTTCGGACGAGTTGGCACAGAAGCCGCCCGCGCAGAGTTGCCCGAAGGGGCAGTCGGTGAAGGACACACAGCCGTTCCGACAGCGCAGGTCGAATGCGCACAGGAGGCCGGCGGTGCACACCGTGCCCGTGCAGTCAGCCTCAGTGGGCAACTGGCAGATGGACACCTTGCTCATGTTGCTGATCGTGTTCACGCAATTCTCCCCCGCAGGGCAGTCCTCCGGCAGTTGGCAAGCTTGGTGGCACTTGCCCATAGTGCACGTTAGGAACTCTTTGCAGTCGCTGGTCAGTGTGCACGACCCACCCACATCCATGGTCGGCGAACTGTCACAGCCGACCGCGAGCCATGATGCAGCGATGGTCAAGCCAAGAATGCGCAGCCACGATGCGGACATTTTGAACCTCCAGTTTTCGTCACCGTGAGGACCTGACGCCGCGAGGGTATCACAGAGCGGCCTTGCGGCCACAGGCAAAGGGATCACTCCGGCCACGGCCACGGCCACGGCCACGACCCTCTGCGGCTAGCGCGGCGCCGGCGGGAATCTTCGCGGCTCGCGGAGAAACTGCATCCTAGCAGTACCGGGCTAGCGCCGCAGGTCAGCCGCGCCGGAGAAATACGAGCGGACCGCCATCTGGTGCGTGCCCAGCATGGGCTCGCGGCGCACGACGTAGAACACGCCTTGGTCGAATAGCCGCCTGTACTCGTCTTGGGTGCGTTGGTTTGCCTCGGCCACGACCGCGGCCAGCGGCTTGTCAGCCGGGTCGCCTGGCCGCCGCCACTCCACCATGCGGTAGTTGGCTTTTCGGTCAGCCAGCTTGAGCGTGAGGTCAGGAACGACACGCCGGGATTCGCCGTCGAAGTAGTCTTGGTAGCGCCTTTCCCCGGCGAAGTGCGCGCGAAAGGCGTGGGCCAAGGCCAGCGAAAAACACAATTGCCGAAGCGGCGCAAATAGTCGCCCCTCGTCCAGATCGCGCTGGAGGAGCGGGAGCACGAGATCCTGGAAGACTTCCCAGGCCAGCCGGTCATCTTGGGACTGCGCCCGGCCATCGGCGCGCGCATCACGAAGGCTGGGCGTCGGCCCATGCGCCTCTTCACCCTGGATGGCCAGCCTCGCCTCCTTGACCAGCATGTTGACGCCGTTGGTTTCCGTCCTGAATCTGTCGGGCTTAATCCACAGCCGAAAACTCGGCTCGAAGCCGACCGGCGTGGCCCCGTCGCGCAACCGCAACTGGCTTTGCAGCGTTGCCCAGTATAGGCGACCGCTTGGACTATCAGGATGGAGCAGCGACGCGGTCAGCTTCTTGAGCACCAGGTCCGATTCGAGCAGCACCCGTCCGATCTCCAGTTCGCGCAGGGACGGCGGCATGACCCGCTCCGACTCGGCGGGACCAAGGTTCACCCAGAGATCGTCGGTGGGGACTGACAGGATCTCGAAGAAGTAGTGGATAGCGGTCAGGATCTCTTGCTGCGGGTCTGACCGGTTGGTGTTGTCGAAAAGGAATTCAGAGTCGAACGGCTTGTTGCTGGCGAAGTGATTGGTGACTCCACGCAGGCGGAGATACTCGAATCGTTCCCCTATGGAAGCCACCAGATGCTCGGCCATCGGCCTGGACGCTGCTTCGTCTGCGTCGGCACAGCCGGCTAGCCTGACCATCTCCTTCACGGGCTGGCCCAGCAGGCGTTCGAGATCACCTGATTGGCACATGTCCCACAGCCGGTCCTGAGCGGCACGACTGCTTGCCAACTCGACGACAACGGATCCAGGCGCCAGGCGTAGGGGAAAGATCGCGTCTTCGCCGGACGCGCGCCTCAGCACGGCCACGACTTGGTCCAGGTGCTTAGCCGCGAACCGTTGGATATCGCCGAGCAAGCGCAGCCGGGACCGCGCGTATTCACCTTCGGGGATTGAGAAACAGGCCACGCGAGAAAGCATTGGGAATCCTTTCGCCCGGGCACTACAGCAAGCGCTATGCCACCCCCGCCGGGCGAGCGATTCCGCCAAGATCCCGCGGGGTCAGGCGGCCGGGCTCGGGCGAAATTGTACTTCGTGTACAAACGGCTATCGGACCGTTGTACAGATTGTGCAAGAACCCAGGCGGCCGGGGCGACCGCAGGTCGCCCCTACGCTATGCGCTGTTTGGTGGCTACTAGTACTCCGCTGTGGGCGGGGTGAAGTCCGACGTCCAGACGGCAAGGCCCTTTACGATGCGAAGTTCATCGATGTAGCCCTTGATGTCACCGCTGTCGACGTTCGGCGAAGGGTTGGACGTCCACAGGCCCAACCTGACCGACCTACCTCGTGGCATTGAAAATGGCGCTCACCTCAGCCGCAGACAAAGCCCTATTGTACACACGGACCTCATCAATGGCGCCGTTGAAATAGTAGCCACTATTTATTAGCCTCCCGATATTTAGGTGTCCTGAAGATATGATGTTTATGCTCCCAAGCCATGAGGTTAGGGTTTGCTCTACGCCATCAACATACTCGACAACATCAGAACCGCCATTCCAAACACCGACGACATGATGCCAGTTTCCATCATTTATTACCGCGTTGCCTTCGTCGGAGCCACCGAACGATTCTACCGTGAGATTGTTGTTTAGCATTCCAAGCACAATTTCGCTGAAATAGGATCTTGTGCCCCAGCCCAGGTAATAGATCTCTCCGGTTTGCGTTGTCTTGATCCAAGCAGAGAGTGTTGCGGAAGAATTGCCAATGGGCAGATTGGTGTCAGAAGCATCCACGTAATCATCCACTCCGTCAAAGCTCAAAGCGCCGCCGACTTTCCCCGTAGTCCAGGCTGGTCCGTTAATCAAAGTTCCATTGTTGCCCGTTCCCGAGGAATCTACCGCCACAATTCCGTTCTCATCGTCAAACTTCCAATATCCTACCAAGCCGCTACCGCCGTCCGATCCGGTCGTTCCACCGGTGCCGGTGATGCCACCATCGGGCGGCAGGAGGTCCACCGCAGTGTACGGCGCAGTCGGCGGGGTGAAGTCGCTCGTCCACACCGCGACGCCTTTGACCACGCGAAGCTCGTCGATGTAGCCGTTGAGGTCGCCGTTGTCGCTAGCGCCTGGCGCTTCACAGACGGCGCCCGAGATAGAGAGGAACCTTCCGCCGACGGTGGAAGACGAGGTGGATTGGTAGGCGAGAGCGCCGTCAACAAAAACTCGGAAGCTTGCCCCCGCTCGGGTCAAGGCAATATGGTGCCAGGAGTCGGTCGGAGGCGCCTGGAAAGTGGGGCACCCGGTCATGGCACAGAGGCTGCTCCCGCTCCACCCAACCCCGAGATAGGCAGCAGAATTGCAGAACGCCCAGTCCGGGGCACCAGGGGCGCTGTTCCCGATCGCAAGAACCGTCCCCCAGGAATCTGTGTACTGGACCACGTATTGCCACCAGTCCATCGTGTAGTCACCGTCAAAGGTGAAGTCCTGCCCCGGCCCCAAGTCCACCAGAGCGTAGTTCGTGTGGGCACTACTGTTCCCATTGACGTACAAACTCGCCCCGCCGAACTTGGATTGCGCGGTGCTGATCACGGGATTCCCTGTGATCGTCGCTACTTTGCCCGTTCCAGAACTATCAGTGAGCACCGTTGGGGTTGCGATCCCGTCGAAATGGAAGAGCGCCACGGTTTGGCTCGGCGTGGTCGTCGCGTCTGCCGCAGCGGGGCTGTCCACTGCCGCGTCTGGCGCGCCCGATGTGGTTCCTCCAGTGCTCGATGTGCCGCCTGTCGGCGTGGTGCCACCCGTGTTCATAGTCCCGCCAGTGCTGGTGGTGCCACCGGCACCCCCACCGGAGCTCGCGTCGACGACCGGAACATCCGGCCGCGCGTCTGCGGAAGTTGGCTCCACCGCGGAATCGCGTGCTGTGCCCACACTGGCGTCAGGACCCATGCCACCGCTTGCCGTTGCGCCACCCGTATTCACGGTTCCACCCGTGCCCAACGTGCCGCCCGCGCCAGCAGCACCCCCGGTCAGCGGTCTGACGCAAAGATTGGATAGACAAATCAAACCCCCGTTGCACGTACTATTTGGGTAGCACGAACAAGTCTCCGATCCGGCTGGGCAGCCGCCGCCATCCGCGGTGCCTCCGGCTGCGCCACCCATGCCGCCGGTTCCCGTGACTCCGCCAGTGCCCGCAGCCCCGCCGGTTGCCCTGGTGCCGCCCATATTCGCTGTTCCACCTGCGCCACCCACGGCACCGAAACTGACGCAAAGGTGAGACGCACAGGTCAGACCCGCGTTGCATGTGTCGTTCGGGTAGCACGGACAAAGCTCGGCTCCGGTCGAGCAGCTTGCAGTGGCGTCAGCGCCCGAGGCACCACCCGAACCACTGAAACCCCCGTCAGGGGGAAAAAGGTTGTTGTTTGAGTCCACCTGCTTCGGCTCGGCGCAGGTCTTGCTGGTCGTGCAGAGCTGCCCAGTCGGGCAATCCACGTCCTTCTGGCACTGATTGCGGCATTTCTGATCCACGGCGCAGGTAAGCGGTGGCTGGCAGTCGCTAGCGTATATGCAGTGGGTTTCGGCGGGGAGCTGACACACCTTCGATTGCTCGCTGGCAGTGACGCAACTCTGTCCCGCGGGGCAGTCCGCGGTGGTGTGGCAGCCATCGTGGCACTTGCCCCAGGTGCACACCAGTCCTTGGTTGCAGTCGCTGTTCAGTACGCAGGTGCCACCGACGTCGATCCCGCTCGGCCCGCTGCAACCGACCGCCAGCCATGCTGAAAGGATCATCAAGCCAAGAAGACGTAGCCACGAAGCAGACATCTCAAACCTCCGAGTTTCGGGTTGGCAGACGGCAACGGTATCACAGCGGGACGGCCATGGTGAATCCCTGCGCGGCGGCATTCAGATCAACTCGCACTGCCACTGGCGCCCGCGGCGCCACCCGGGCCACTGACACCGCCGTCGGGCACAATAAGGTTGTTGTTCGCATCCACCTGGCTCAGCTCAGCGCAGGTCTTGGTGGTGGTGCAGGTCTGCCCAAAAGCGCAATCGACATTGCCCTGGCACTGATTGCGGCACCGTTGATCCGCAGCGCATATCAGCGGTGTCTGGCAGTCGCTGGTGTATGTGCAATGCGTTTCGAGGGGGAGCTGACACACCGTCGATCTGTTGCTCGTGATAATGCAACTCTGTCCTGCTGGGCAGTCCGCCGAGGTGTGGCATGCGTCGTGGCACTTGCCCATGGTGCACACCAAGGCCTGGTTGCAGTCGCTGTTGAGTATGCATGCGCCGCCGATTTCAATCTTCCCCCCACCAGCATCCCCCCCACCCAAGTTGACACAGAGATGGGAGGCGCAGGCCAGGCCCGCGTTGCACGTATCATTCGGGAAACACGAACAAGTCTCGGCTCCGGTTGGGCAGCCACCGGCAGCGCCTGCCGCACCGTCGGAGCCACTGGCACCACCGACTGGCCCAGGAAGGTTGTTGTTCGGATCCACCTCGATCGGCTCGGCGCAGGTTTGCGTGGTCGTGCAGATTTGGCCAGAGGGGCAATCGACACTGACCTGGCACTGATTGCGGCACCGCTGGTCGACCGCGCATATCAGGGGCGCCGGGCAGTCAGTGCTGAATGCGCACTGGGTTTCGCTGGGGACCTGACAGATCTTGGTTTGGTCGGCGGCAATGATGCAACTCTGTCCAGCGGGACAGTCCTCCGATGTACGGCAGCCGTCGCCGCAGGTGCCCATGTGGCACACCTGGGATCCCTTGCAGTCGCTGTTGAACTGGCACGAATTGCTGTTCGACCCGCTGCAACCGGCCGCCACCCAGGCTGAGATGGCGATCAAGCCAAAGACGCCAAGCGATGATGATGACATTTCAAACCTCCAATTCTGTCTTCGCTACTTTGTCACGGAAACATCCGAGTCACTGCTGCGACCCTGGAGTATAGAACCTCACGTCAGGCGTAATCCATCCCGTGTATTGGCTCCAGTTGTAGAGGTGAAACTGCTGGGGGATACTGGGATGGGCCGGTGGCTCATCCAGGTTGCAGCCGCCATTGGCGAAGATCCAAACGCTGGACTCGTTGAAGACGATGACTTCTTCCTTGTCGTCGCCGCAAAGATTGGCGTGCTGAACCAGGTCGACCAGACTGCCGCTATGCGGGAACTGGGCGACCACATTCTGATTGCCGTCGTACAGACTCGCCGGTGTTTGGCCACCGCGGTGATAGGACAGAATGAGGTTGGTGCCATCGCCCGTCCAATTGTTCATGTTCTCCGTCACGGTGATCCAGCCTTTGTCCTTTCGCGATTCTTTCCAAATGAGCTTGTCGGTTGAGGACAAGAGCACGTTGGCGTCTACGCCGGTAGCGTCTCGGGGACCAATACGGTCGAGCAGGACCACCTCGAGACCCGCCGAGTCCGAACGGTACTCGCCGATTCCCATTTGCTGGACTTCAACCGTGTTGGTGTCCTGCCAGAGCTGTTTGCCTGTCTTCCAGTCGAACATGGCGGCCACGTTCCCACCGACGACAATCTCGTATCCGTTGGCGGGATTGCCATCGACGTCGGCGGTGGCGAGGCAGTCGGCATGCATGGTGAGTTTCGGGCTCGACGTGGTGTTCGTGGTCCATACCTGCGTGCCGTCACTCTCGAAGAAGAAGTAACCACCCATGACCTCATCTTTGCCATCGCCGTCCCAGTCGTAGACCAGCGGATAGTGCCCCGTACCGAGATCGGACCCCGTCGAATCACTGGGAAGCAACTTCTGATTCCACAGCAGGGTGCCGGCCTTGCTGGTAGCGTCATCGATGCCAGTGATCGCCCAGAACTGTGAGTAGCGGGTCTTGACGATGATGTCCTGTGGCCATCCTTTGCCTCGTAGATTGGCAAACGCGATGCAGTCGTTGGAGCCCGTTGCGGGCAAGGGTATCTTACGTTGCAACGTCCCCGTGGTTCCGTCCAGCACAGTGATCTCGGTGGTGCTCATGGCGGCGAAGACCTCGGACTTGCCGTCCCCGTCGAGGTCGTAGACTTGAATCGGAATGTCCGAACTGGCTCCATGCCCAGTGCCGGGCGTGCCGTACTGCCACAGTTGTTTGCCCTTGAGGTCGTACGCCGTGACGCAAACCACTTGNNGGCGTACCGACAAACTTGCTGATATCGAAGGTGCTCACCGCCACTGGGGTGCCGCTGGCTGGCGCGCTCCCGCCCGTTGGAATCGCGCCGCCGGTTGCCGTAGCACCGCCCGTTGCTGCGCCGGTAGCGCCGCCGGTACTGGTGACGCCCCCCGTGCTATTGGCACCACCGGTGCCAGCCAACACGTCCGCGGGAGAGTCTGCGGATGCATCAAGGTTGGGGCCGATTGAACCGTCTGTGCCCAGCGCGCCTCCGCTCCCGCCAGTGCTGCTCACGCCTCCAGTGCTACCAGACATGTCCAAGGGGGAATCTGGGGAAGCATCGGGGTTGGGACTGATCGTACCGCCCGTGCCGCCGGCGCCCGAAGCACCACCGGAGCCACTGACGCCACCGTCGGGCGCAAATAGGTTCTTGTTTGAATCCACCTGATTTGGCTCGGCGCAGGTTTGCGTGGTCGTGCAGGTCTGCCCATAGGGGCAATCGACATCCTTCTGGCACTGATTGCGGCATTGCTGATCCGTGGCGCACATGAGTGGCGGCGGGCAATCGCTGGCGTATACGCAGTGCGTCTCGGCAGAAAGCTGACACACTTTCGATTGGTCGCTGGCGATGATGCAGCTCTGTCCCAGCGGGCAGTCAGCCGAGGTGTGGCAGGCATCGTGGCACTTGCCCGCGGTACACACCAGCGGCGAGTTGCAGTCGCTGTTGAGGGTACAGGTGCCACCGACTTCGATCTTCTTCGCCTCGCTGCAACCGACCATGAGGCAGGCCGAAACCACGACCAAGCCAAGAATACGTAGCGATGATGCGGACATTTCATTCCTCCTGGTCGGTCTTCGTCATCGTGAGAAACGGGCAGTGCGAAACTATCACAAAGCAGCCGTGCAGCCGAAACCAACTGAGTGCATCAGCAAGCCGCGTGCCAGCGCAACTCCCGCCAAAAAGCTGCGATTTTCGCCAGGATCGCCCTGCCCGCTCACCCACGATTGTACTTCAAGTACAAAACCCCAGGGACCGCTTGCACACGAAGTACGGGGCGATTCGTCACCGCTGGGTTGTGGGCGTGGGTGGGGTGACCGCGACGGACGGGGGCGGCGGGGCCGTGGGCGCAACGGGCTCGGGCTGCAAGGCCTGCTGTGCCTCCTTGAACGCCGCGATGGCATTCACGTTTGCCACGGCGGGATCGAGAACTGCCCTGCGGTTTAGACTGAGAGCCTTGCCGAAGGCCTTCTTGGCACTGTCCCGATCGCCGATGGCGCGGATGGAGCCGAGCAGCAGCCAGGCGGCGACCCGATCCTCGGAAGTGCAGCCGGAATCGCAGTCATTCAAGGTCTGCAGGATCAGGCTGACGGCCGCGCCCGCGCGGCCGGCAAAGAAAAGGCCACGTGCTTGCTTGAGCTTTCCGGCGGCAGGCGAAAGCCGCGGATCTACACTTTCGACGCGCATGACCCGGAACGTCTGCTCGACCATTTGGAACCCAGGCTCGACGTTGCGGCTGTCATTGTCGCTTGCGTATTCCGTTACGGCCACGGTGTGCCCGGCCCAAGCAAACGCGAAGATTCGTACCGTAACTGGCGTCTTACCCAATGCCTTGCCATAGAGCAAGGCTCCCTGTCCCCGGTATTGGCCCCAGGTCGGGAATTCCTCGCGCCCTGCACCCGGAAGAACCCGCCCTGTCATCGCCGCAACCCGTGCCTCGAGCAACCACCGCGGGTCCACTTCCCGGTCGTGGATTTCGAACCCCACGAAGGCACCCCGAGAGGCTTGGATGATGAACATGTGGTCGGAGTCATAGTTCTCGCCATGGGTGTCGATCTGCCAGTTGCCCGGAAACTGGAGCGAGAAGCCTGCACGTTCCACCCTCTGGGGCTCCGTCGGCTCCATCACCTCCGCCGGCTCGTCCTGCCGTGCCGCCCTGACGATGGCTGAACCCAACTGGCCCCCAACCGCGGACGCCATGGGGATGCACGACGCAGGCGTGAGCAGAAGAATAGCGCCGAGCAAGACCCGCATTTCTATGCAGTGCCATCTGAAAGGGTTTCGTTGCATCGCATGCCTCATTCTTGAAAGTGGGTTGGGCGCGTACCGGCCAGACTCGGCTTTTCGACGGCCCGGCCCCTCACTATGCAGAAAGGGTGCCACCTGCCTGGCGACGGCATCTTCGCGAGAAATCCCGGGGAATTGGCGGGGTGGGCACAGGATGGATGAGGTGATTTTGTACTTGAAGTACAAACGGTGATTCGGCCGTTTGCACACGAAGTACAACGGCCGGAACTACGGATTCCTGGCGCAACGAATTCCGCCGTTGTAGTCGCGGTAGGTCGGGGCCAGGAGGCCGTAGCGAAAGGCGGCACGAAGTCCGTTGGCGCCCCCCGACCAGGCGTCACCACGTTCCACACGGTTCGAGGACGGTGCCACGTTAGCGATGTCCGTCCCCGTTGCAGACACGCTCGAATACCAGGTGCTCGAATACCAGTCAAAGACCCACTCCCACACATTGCCCGCCAGGTCCATGTGATTCCAGCGGCCCTGGCCGGCCGGGTAGCTTCCGACTGCAGCTGCAGCGCTGACACAACCAGCGCCGCTCGGTGGAACGGTTTCGCCGAAGTTCGCCAGGCTGCACGAAGGTGGGGTCGAGCCCCAGGGGTAGAGGCGATTCTCGCTTCCACCAGCGGCAACGTATTCCCATTCCGCTTCTGTGGGTAGGCGCCCGCCGTCCCAGATGCAGAAAGCCTGGGCCTCGTACCAACTCACGCAGGTGATTGGAAGCTGGTCATTCCCTTTCGTCCACGTCTGATAGGGTTGACAGATTGTGCCCGATGGGCCGGAGATGTTCTTTTGCAATTGGGTGGAATCCGCAGGCAAATTGCCATTCCACGCCGCCTGCCAAGCTGTCCCCGGGATGTTGGGGTGCGCTCCGCTATTCGTCGGCGGTGGCGCATTGAGTGCGTCATACGCCTCAACGTACCTTCGGAAGCGGCCCACCGTGACCTCGTACTTGTCGAGTGAGAATGCGCTTACCGTCACGCTGTGTTCGGGAGTTTCGTCTGCAGTGCAGGTCATCCCGCCGGGACAGCCTGCAGTGCAATTGCTGCAAGTCTCCGTGCCGCGACCCATGGGGAATGTGCCTGCGGGCACCGGCAAGCTCGTGCAGCAACTCTCGCCATTGCATTCCGTGCCGGTCATGCCTTTGCACGACTGGCCGGAGATGCCGTAGCCAGCGGTGCCGACACTGCCGTCCGTGCTCGTCGTGCCGCCAACACCAGGGATTCCACCCCCGCCACCATCCGTGCCACCGGTGGAAACATCGGCCTGAGCGCCAGAGGCGTCTCGAACCCCGGCATCACCACCACCACCGGCACTGCCTCCTGCGCCACTGGCCCCACCCGTGCCCAGACTCACACAGAGATGCGAAGCGCAGGTCAGCCCCGCGTTGCACGTATCATTTGGGTAGCACGAACAACTTGCGGCTCCCATTGGACAGCTTCCAGGGCCGTCAGTGCCTGAAGCGCCACCGGACCCAGGAACACCACCGTCGGGGGGAAACAGGTTGTTGTTCGAATCCACCTGATTCGGCTCGGCGCAGGTTTGCGTGGTCGTGCAGATCTGCCCAGGGAAGCAATCCACGTCGCCCTGGCACTGATTGCGGCACCGCTGATCCGTAGCGCACTTGAGCCCCATCGGGCAGTCGCTGTCGTATATGCAATGCGTTTCCGCGGGTAGCTGGCACACGGTCGATTGGTCGCTGGCAATGATGCAACTCTCTCCTGTAGGGCAGTCCGCCGATGTGTGGCAGGCATCGTGGCACTTGGCCGCGGTGCACACCAGCGGCGAGTTGCAGTCGCTGTTGAGGATGCACGCGCCACCCACATCTATCTTCTTCGCCCCGGAGCAACCGGCCGCGAGCCATGATGAAACGATCATCAGTGCAAGAAGGCGTAGCCACGATGCTGACATTTCAATCCTCCAATTCTGTTTTCCGCGACGCCAGCATCATCCGGGGTTCTCGTTGAAAAGCGCCAGAATTTCGCATGCCGTCAGCACTCGATTGTACATTCTTATGTCATCGATGACACCGTTGAAGTGCCCGCCGCACCACTCATTGGTGAAACCAATCGCGAGTGGCCTGTCGCCGATGTCCAATGGGAATCCGGTAGCGACCGTCACAGCAAGCTGGCCATCCTGAAACAGGGATACATTGGACCCGTCCGCGGCAAGAACCAGGTGAACCCATCGTCCGACCTCCACGGCGCTGCTGCCTGCTACGCCAACCTGCTGGCCGCCAGCCGAGGCTACCCCGACCACGCCGTAGCTTGGGCTGCCGCCGCTAAGCCTTAGGGTGAAGCCCTCGAAGTTCGAGCTGCGGCTGTTTCTCTTGAACACGATCTGCGGCTCTTGGCACCATCCCGAAGAACCAGCGTCGATGGCGCGCACCCACGCCGAAACCGTTACCGCGGCAACATGTTGCTGGGGCGCATCGGGGGCCAGTATGTAGGCGCTGGCCCCGTCAAACTGATATGCGCTATCTGGCTTCCCGAAACGGTCGGCGGCCAGCACAGCGCCAGACACGGTTCCATTGTTGGCGTAGGGGCTTTCGTCGTTGGCGTTGCCGTTGAAGGGGTAGTAGGCAACCAAACCGTCATTGATTTCGCCTAGGGCGGGACAGCCATTGCCATCGGCATCTCCACTGCCGCTTCCGTCAAAGGGAATTCCGGCACTGTCCGCAACCGTTCCACTTGAGACATCCGCCGAGTCACTTTCGATGGATGTCCTCCTGTCATCAGATTGGCCATCGAAGCCGCCGCTGTCCGCGGCAGCGCCGTTGGCACCGCCTGCCCCGTTCGTGGCATCGGGCGTGACAGGACCGTCAGGTCCGGCATCTTGCACGCTGGATGTGGCTCCACCTGTGCTCGCAATCCCGCCCGTTGCCGTGGTGCCACCCGTGTTCACTATTCCACCTGTGCTCGACGTGCCACCTGCGCCATTGGCGCCCCCCGTGGCTGATCTGACGCAAACGCCGGACACACAGCTCAAACCCGTGTCGCACGTGTCACCAGGGTAGCACAAGCAAGTTGCGGCTCCCGTCGGGCAGCCACCGGCGTCGGCGCTGCCGTCCGGTTTCGTCGCACCACCGAATGCGCTTGCTCCACCCGTCGGCGGGGCCCCACCCGTTGCAATCGCTCCTGCTACGCCGGTTCTTCCGCCCGTGGACGTGGTTCCGCCTGTGCTCGCAATCCCGCCTGTTGCCCGGCTACCGCCCGCATTCAACATTCCGCCCGCGCTCGTCGTGCCACCCGCTGTGCTTGCACCGCCTACCGCCGAAGAGCCGCCTGTTCCTCCTCCAATCATCGTCCCGCCAGTGCTCGCAGTTCCACTCGTTGCCCTGTCTCCACCCGTATTCACTGTTCCGCCGGCGCTCGACGTGCCTCCTGCTCCGCCCCCGGCACCGAAGCTGGTGCAGAGGCGCGAAGCACAGGTCAGACCCGTGTTGCACGTCCCATTTAGGTAGCAGGAACAGCCTTCGTCTCCCATTGGACAGCTACCAGTGCCGCCACCGCCCGAGGCACCACCGGAGCCACGGACACCACCGTCGGGCGGAAACAGGTTCTTGTTCGAATCCACCTGGTTCGGCTCGGCGCAGGTTTTCGTGGTCGTGCAGGTCTGCCCGGAGGGGCAATCGACATCCTTCTGGCACTGATTGCGGCATCGCTGATCCGTGGCGCACCTGAGCCCTGTCGGGCAGTCGCTATCGTATGTGCAGTGCGTCTCGGTGGGAAGCTGACATACCTTCGATTGGTCGCTGGCAATGATGCAGCTCTGTCCCACAGGGCAGTCGGCCGATGTGTGGCAGGCATCGTGGCACTTGCCCATGGCGCAGGCCAACGGCGAGTTGCAGTCGCTGTTGAGTATGCACGCGCCACCCACGTCTATCTTCTTCGCCTCGCTGCAACCGGCAGTGAGGCAGGCCGAAACTGCGACTAGGCCAAGAATACGTAGCAATGGTGCGGACATTTCGATCCTCCAGTTCTGTTTTGACAACGGGTCGGCTATGTTTCAGCCAAGTAGCCAGTGAAGCCTCGCATGCTTGGCTAGGAGTTGTAGGTGATCTTGCCGGAGAGACTCAGGGTCACGTCGACTGTCCAGTCCTGTTCAGGCAACTGTCCGGCCATTTGCAGTTCAATCACTGCCTTGTCAGCGGACCAGAGGGGCGTGATGTCAATGGGGGTTGCCATGCTGGCGTCAATGTCCGAACTGGATGGCGCCGTCTCGCTCCGGGCGTAGTTCAGAAGTTCGGTTGTGCTTTCCGGGCTGGCGGGGTTGGCCGCGGTCACGCGTGCGAGCGCGACGAAGTCCAGGTTGGGCACGCTGCCACTGACGGCGATCGTGATGCGGTGGACGCGAACATCCGAATTCATACGCTTGGCCCCTGCAGATAGCGAATACGTGAAAGAGGTCGTCACCGAGGTATCGCCGACCAGCGCAGCCCCGGGCACGCCCGCTATCTTCACCCCGCGCTGGGTGATATCGATTTCGGGCACGTCAGCCTCGAAAGAAGGCGAGCAGCCGCTGGCCAGCGCAACCAGCACCGGAATAGTGGAGAAGAGTCGAAGGGTCATGGTTATCACCTCACCGAATGTAGACAATGAGTCCCAGTTTGAGCGACGGTCCCATCGCCTTGGCGCTCGGGTCCTGGCGCACGACCACCTCGGTTGTGCCGCTCGTGTTGTTGGCGTTGGTGGCAGGGATCGAGGAATCGAGGTTGTGGATCTGGCCACTCAGCATGGTGATGCCACCATGAATGAAGAAGACGCAGCGGCGAGAACCGAAATCCAGTCCCAGGTGCGCGTTCATGTACTGGTAGCCAAACCGTTCCAGCGCCGGGCTACTGCCAAAACCGATCTTCCTGGCCAGGGGGTTGGCGTCGCCGTCCTGATAACGGCCGTATTCGAAGCTGGCCGAGGGACCTACGCCAAGCGGCAGCAGGGTGATGCCTGCGCGCCAGCCGCCGCTGATGAAGTTGGTTCCGCCGCCTGCCGAAAGGCGCACCCATTTCCACGGTCGAACCGTCAGCGAGGCGATCAGGCCATCGGGCAGGCCCACGTCAGCCATCACGCCAAAGATGGGCAAGCGCTTGGGCGAAGGCTGCTGAGCGGGCGCGACGATGACCGGCAGGTTCCCGTGCGTCGCTTCCCCTGTCTCGGCGGCCGCAGGCCGCGGGATCCCGACAAGCAGGGCGGCGGTTGCAAGCGCTGTGAGGATGGTTCGTCGCATGGCTGGTTTCATTTCGAGAAAGGGTTCACCGCCTCTCTGGCGGTTCGGCCCCTCCCTATGCACGGCCCGTGCCGTGAGTTTGGCGACGTCCCGCGTGGGGAAACCTCCCGGAATTCCGCGGCGAAACCACAGTTGGCGCCTGGACCAGCCCAGGTTGCTTGTACTTGAAGTACAAACGCCGATTCGGCCGGTTGTACTTGAAGTACAACCGGCGCCCGCGCGGGTTGCCGGACCACTCCACCCCCTCGCCCCGCGCAGCGGAGCGAAGCGGGGAGATGGTTGGGGAGAGGGGCCGTGCTGGCCGGACCCCTCATCCCGACCTTCTCAGCCCAGGGCACTTCGGGTCCCCCACGCCCCACACCTGCCCCCCGCGGCTTCGCCGCGCCCTCGCCCGGCGGACCGGGGAGAAGGGGCTAGATTGCACTTCAAGTGCAACGCCTGGATAGCGCGCGCACCATCGAGGTGCTCAATCACGCCGAGCATGGCTGGATGGTCGCAGGCACATTCGGCGGCAATGGCGAGGCTCGGATTCCCCCAGTCGACGCCGTGGCCATCGACATCGGCGCGCTCTGGGATGTCAGTCCACCGCCAGCGCAAACGCCCTGAGCGGTCGCCTGGCCGCTCGGCTGGTGCCCTAACCAAGCAAGACTTAGCGCATTATTATGGCAAAATATCTTGCAGTTTGATGATGTCATCACCAAACTGCAAGGTATGTACCTTGAGCGTGGCGTCACGGACAAGCTCAGGAAACTCGTCGCGGCATTCCCTGTCGTGGTGGTCAGCGGGGCGCGTCAGGTGGGCAAGACCACCCTGCTTCGGCATGTTTTCCCCGACCTCGACTACGTGGCCCTTGATCCCAGCGTCGACGTGGAGAACGCGCGCGCCGAGCCGGACATCTTTCTGAACAACCACCGCCTGCCTCTGGTGCTGGACGAAATCCAGTACGCGCCGGAGCTTGTCTCTGCCATCAAGCGGAGGGTCGACGAGGCCCAGGCCCGCCCCGGAATGTTCTTGTTGACCGGTTCACAACAGTGGCAGGTCATGCGAACGCTGGCCGAAAGCCTGGCTGGCCGCGTGGCCTTTCTGGATCTGCAAGGGTTCTCGATCCAGGAACTGGCTGGCGCGGACGCGCGAACGGGCTGGCTTGGCCGCTGGATGGACGATGCGGACGGGTTGCTTGCCTCGCGGCCGCCGACCGCGACGTGGCTCGGACGCACGCTGTGGGAATGGCTGTGGCGCGGGGCCATGCCAGGCGCCAGCGCGCTGCAGGCCGACCTGGTTCCGGATTTCTGGACCGGCTATCACCGCACCTATGTTGAACGCGACGCCCGCCTGGCTGGCGCCGTCGAGGATTGGCAACGCTTCGGACAATTCCTGGGGCTGATGTCGGCGCTGACCGCCCAGGAGGTGAACGCCAGCCAACTTGGACGCGACATCGGCATCACGCCGCAGACGGCGCGGCGCTGGCTGGCCATCCTCGTCGGCACCTTCCAGTGGGTCGAACACCCCGCGTTCGCGCGCAACGCCGTGAAGCGCGTCTCAGCAAAGCCCAAGGGCTACCTGGCCGACACCGGCCTGGCCTGCTTTCACGCGCACATTTCCAGCCCTGGATCTCTCGGCGGCCACCCCCTGGCCGGCGCGCTCTTTGAAACCGCAATGGTGAACGAGATTCGCAAACGGGCCGCGATCATCTCCGGCGGCGTCGCATTCTCACACTGGCGCGCAGCCGGCGGCGCTGAAGTCGATCTGCTGCTTGAACGCGATGGAGTGCTCTACCCCTTCGAGATCAAGCTGACCGCAAACCCATCGCGCGGCGCTGCCTCAGGACTGACCGCCTTTCGCAAGGCGTACCCCGATCGGCGCATCGCCAAAGGCGCCATCCTGTGCGCCACCGCCCGCCCCTTCTGGGTGACCGAAGACGTCGCCGCGCTACCCTGGAACCTGGTCTGATGAGGATAGGACCGCCAGACACGGACATGATCCCTGCAAATAGGGACTCTGGATCCACAATTGCAAGGATGACATCGCGTGGGTGTGGCCGGACGCAAAGAGTCGAGCCATCGAGGTCAAGCGCAGCCTGAGCCCGACGGTGGGCCGGGGATTTCACTCTGGTTGCGCGGACCTTCGCCCCACACGCAAGCTGGTCGTCTACCCCGGCACCCAACCCTTGCACGTGACCGCCGACATCGACGCCTTGCCGCTTTCCTCGCTGGCGCGCGAGTTGGCGAAGTAGCGGAAAGCCGAGGCCGCCGGTCACTGCTTGGTGATGTTGAGGGTGAAGGAGTCAGTTGCGACCGGGGCTGCCTTGCTGTCCACGACGAGGGTGAGCTTGTCGCCGGTGACCACCTGGACCTGGATAGCAGAAGCGCCGTTCAACAGGCTGGCGCCGTCATCGTTACAGGCTAGCTCGGCTGTGGTCTGAGGGTTGCCTTTGTAGGCGGCCAGGACCGTGTCGAAGGAACTGCCGCTGGTGTCGAACTGGAACGTGCCGCCGCTGGGCGCGGTCCAGGTGAGCACGGCTTCGGGACCGCCGAAGTTGCCGGGACCATTCGCGCTGGTGTTGCAGCTCTCGCCAAGGTAGTTGCCGAATATGCCGGCGAACGAAACCGTGGCGACGTTGTTGCCCGTGGCCGAGCCCAGGTCCTGCGCGCAGGCCAAGTCGTCGAGGTCGGTCTTGCCGTTGCCATCGTTGTCCACGCCGTCGAAACACTGGCCGTCTTCGCTGGCCACGGGAAGGATACCAACCACTGGTACAAAGGGCGTGCGATTGGCCGCGAGTTGGGATTGGCCATCGCCGAGGGCGGTGCCGTAACCAGCGCAGCTCACGCTCCCATCATCGCGGAGTAGGCACGACGACGAAGAGTAGATGCCTGCTGTGGCCACCGCGACAACGCCTCCGAGTGCCGTGCTGACATGGGCCAGTCTCGGGCTTGTACGGAAGGTTGACGTGACGAACGTCCCGTCGCCCAGTTCACCGGCGCTGTTGTCACCAAAGGCCCAAAGCGAGTGATCCTGCTGGATCGCCAAGTAGGAAAATGGATTGGGGTAGACCGAACTCCCGGCCACCGCCAAGACCTGACCCAGAAAGGCCACCGTGCTCGGCGCCACATACCCAATCGTCGGACTAACCCCCCAGCATGAAACCGCACCGGCTTGACCCACGGCGCAAAAATACCCATAAGCAAACCGCGTGACCGTTGAGCAAGACAAGTCGGTCGGGTTCAACCCAGTGGGCACGTTGGTCGCAGTCGTCGAGAGGTCCGTAGTTTGTCCGTTTTCTCCGACCGAGCCGGTACACGCAACCTGGCCGCCAGTGCTTAGCACACAGGTGGCGTGGCCACAGGCGGCGACCTTTCGCGCGTCGGTGACGTTCGACATCTGCATTGGCGTTGAGCTTGTGTTTGTCGTTCCGTTGCCGAACTGGCCGCTGGTGTTGTCTCCCCAGCACAGGATCTTGCTATCTGCGGTCCGAACACACGCGTGTGCGTAGCCCACCGAGACCTGTGTTGCGTTGGTAATCCCAGCCACGTCGACGGGCAGGCTCGTCGTAGCGGTGCCGACCGGATTGCCCCAGCAGATCACGGCGCCCGTAGCGCGAACGGCGCAGGTGCCTTGGAATCCAACTGACACCTGTACGGCGTCATCGAGGCCCACCACATTTGGCGGCAAGGCGACATTCGACCCCGCGCTATTGCTGATGCCAAGCTCGGGTCCTGATCCGCCCCAGCAGCGCACGTGGCCCGACTGGAAACGCGCGCAGAATGTATTACCTCCGCCCGAGATGTCGGTAGCTCTATCGGCTTGGCACGTCTTTGCGCCTGAATCGCAGGCCGCGCCCACCGAGCAGGTTCCCGGGCTCGCTCCACAGCAGGCCTGGCCGACGTTGCCACACGCCGCGCAAGTGCGCGATTGGCAGGACTTGCCAGTGCCGCAAGGCGCGCCCTCGGGCTGGGCTGTCCAGAGCGAGGTGGAACTCGTGACGGTGCAAGCCTGGCAGGTATCGCCCGGCTTGGTATCGCCGTCCATGTAGCACGCATTCCCGATCACGCAGTAGCCGAGATTCAGGGTGTTCTTGCAGACGCCCGTCACGCAAGAGTCCGTGGTACACGCCAGGCCATCGTTGCAGCCGTTGGTGCAGGAAAGGCCGGCTCCGGGAGCGTCTGGCGGCGACACGGCGAAGTCGGGCGAACGGTCGGCTGGCGCAGCGTCGAGAGACGGCGCAGGGGCATCCGGACCAGCCGATGCATCCAAGGCGTCGTGGGTCACTCCGGCCTCGGGACCGGCCACTTCCGGGGCCAGGTCAGCCGGCGAAACGACCGTCAAGTCAGGCGAGGAGGCATCGCCGGTTCCCGCATCCGAGCCTGCCGTCGGCGGAAGCTGGCCGTTTACCAGATCAGGATCGTTCGGATCAGCGCAGAAGTTGCTCGCGCAGACTTGTCCGGGGGTGCAGTTCGCGACGGACAGACAACCGGTTCGACAGTGCTGGTCAGGCCCGCACGAGAGGCCGTTGTCACATGACGATGTTCCTGAGCAACTGGTCTCGGCAGGCAACTGGCAGATGACCGAGTCGGCCGTCTTTACACAGCTCTGTCCGGTTGGGCAGTCCGCCGAGGTGTGGCAAGCGTCGTGGCACTTGCCCGCGGTGCACACCAAGGAGTCATTGCAGTCGCTGTTGAGTACGCACGCGCCGCCCACATCTATCTTCTTCGGCGAGCTACAACCGACTGCCAGCAATGCTGAAACCATCATCAAGCCAAGAACGCGCGATACTGACATTTCAAGCCTCCAATTCTGTCTTTCGTCTTCGTGAGAGTATCACAGGACAGCCTTGTGGCCGCAAACAAAGCGTGTGCCCCTGCCTAGAGCACGGATCGCGATGTCCCTTAGCATCCGGNNCGGCCGTCGTCACCTCAGTGGGTTGAAGGGGACCTTTCACTAGAACCTCCCAGCGACGGCCAAGCCCGCGGAAGTATTTCCCGCGTAGAGCGGCACCACGCTGATTCCATTGCTGGCCATGGCATCAGGCACGAGCTGCGTGGACTGGAACACAATGCCACTGGCAAGCAGGAGGAACCCGGTCAGCTGACCCAGGCCGAGCATGGTGTATCCAGTGCGTGCGCCCTCTTTGCTGGGGCAGACACCACTGCTAGAGGTGGACTGGCGGTCGCACGCCGCCTCGTCGTAGCTGCCCAGCTTGCCGAGAGCGATCCATGGCCCCGCGACCGGAAAGTAGAGCCACCCCGACGGACTGTGCTCCGTGTCCTGGGCCGATGCCACCAACAAGCTAATCGTATACATCACGCCCAGCACGATGCTGCCCGCGGTGATCAACCCCCGCCTGAACCTCTTCTCCTCGTGGTAGCCGGCAGGTGGCTTTTCACCCTCCACGTAGGTAGGGGGGACTGGTGCGGGCGGATAGTATAGCTCGGGCACCGAATAGGGCGCGGGGTATGCTGCTGAGTATGGCACGGGGTATGGCGCGGGCGCGGGCGCGGGCGCGGGCCCTGGGTATGGCGCAGGCGCTGGACCAGGTTGGGCGACGAGCCCAGGCGGTGTCGGGACTGTGGGTACTTGGTCACTGGGAGGCGGGGCTGTCTGGGCGGCCCCCAGGCGCGGGAGCCCGACCAGAAATATGGCAGCTATGAGCAATGTGGAGATGGTTCGTCGCATGGGGTTCCTCATTTCAGAAGTGGTTCATATCCGGCTGGCGCGAATCGATCAAGACCGGCTCCTCGACAGCCCGAACCATCGCTATGCACGACCTGTGCCGCGTCCCCGGTGGCGTCTCTCATGGGCAAAACTCCGGGGATTTCCCCGGAGAACCGAAAGTCGCCTCCGCGCGGGCCAGGCCCATTTTGTACTTGAAGTACAAATGCCCATTTGGCCGTTTGTACTTCAAGTACAAAAGCCTGGTCAGCAGCGCGGACGCCGGATCTTGAACTGCTTCAGCCTATTGACCAGGGTTCCGCGTGAGATCCCGAGAAGCTCGGCAGCCCTCTTCTGGTTGCCCGCGCACTTTTCCAGCGCGGCCTCGACCGCCTGCCGCTCTGCCACCAGCTCCTCGGAGGATTCCGGCCCCACCGGCACCACGACACCATCTGGCGCGCCCATGGGAACGCCGCCCAGCTTGTCCTGCGGCAAGTGCTCGGGGGTGATGGTGCTGCCCGGACAAAGCGCGAGCGCGCGCTCCATCACGTTGCGAAGCTCGCGGATGTTTCCCGGCCAGTCGTAGTGAAGCAACATAGCCAGGGCATCGGCCGAGATGTCAGGCGCCTGGCGCGAAGCCTCCTCAGAAGAATCACTGAGAAACTTGCGCGCCAGCGGCTCGATCTCGCTCTTGCGCTCGCACAAAGGCGGAACCACCAGTTCGAACACGGCCAGTCGATAGTACAGATCCTCGCGGAATCGGCCGGCCTTCACATCCGCCGCTAGGTCTCGATTGGTGGCCGCAATGAACCGCACGTCGACTTTGGCCACGGTCGTGCTGCCCACCCGGGTGATTTCCCCCTGCCCCACTGCGCGCAGCAACTTGGCCTGCATGGGCAGCGACATCTCTCCCACTTCGTCAATGAACAGGGTTCCACCATCCGCAGCCTCGATCACGCCCTTGTTTGCCTTTACCGCCCCGGAAAAGGCGCCGCGTTCGTGCCCGAAAAGCTCGCTGTCCAGCAGGGTTTCAGTCATTGCCGCGCAGTTGCGCTTGAGAAATGGCTTGTCAGCGCGCCGGGATTCCCGGTGGATGAAATTCGCCAGCACTTCTTTACCCACCCCGGTTTCGCCCAGGATGAGCACAGTGGCATTCGACTTGGCCGCTTGCCGCGCTTTCTGATACAGCGCGATCATCGCTGGATCACACACGACTGCGCCGCCCGGAGATTCGCCGTCGCTGCCGCGCACCTGCGCGCACGCGCGGGCCATGAGCGCGCCCGGCGAAGCGCCGCTTGCGGGAAAGCAAGCCAGGCCCAGGCGCGGACTGCCCCCGACTTGTTTAAGCACCTGTTCGATGCGGGCAACGATCTCGAGGCATTTTTCCGAACCTGAATCCGGCAGCAGCACCTCGTATTCGCGAGGGGCGTAGGCCGCCAAGATGTCGCCGGGCCGCAGTTCGGCGGCCACCACGTCCACGCTGCGGCTTTCATCTGCAGCCGCATCCAAGTGTATGCGCAGCAATCCCAAAGTGGCCTTGGCATCGGCCTCGGCGCGGGCGCATTCCTCAATCAGGCGATCGTAGAAGTAGCCATGGCTGCGGGCGCGGGTTTTCGAGGAGCGCACCCACTGCTGTTGCAGCACCAGTGTGATGCCGCCAATGACCACAGACTGGCCAACCGACAAAGGGACGCGTTGCCCTGGTGAAATGCGCGTGGCGCCCACGTGGGTGCCATTGGCGCTGCCGAGATCTTCAATCTCGACGGTTGCGCCAACGTGAAGAGAAGCGTGTTGACGAGACGCGCTCGGATCTGGAACGCGAATGTCGGCATTATCGTCGCGACCGACCGACAGGGTCCCCGTGTCGGGCAACGCGATGGCCTCGTGAACGTCAGGGCCGCTTACCAGAACATGCAGCACCTGGTCGCCTTCCACCGGTTTGTTGCCTGGGGTAACTCTGGTCGGTGCAGCCATGGTGTTCTCCCTTGCTCAGAAGCGTCCAGCCAGGGCCACGCCCCCGCCTTTGGCGTTCGCCCATCCTAGCCACGCGACAGAGCTGTGGGGGGTTTCGTAGCGACTGGTGTCGTCGACAGTCAACACCAGAATCAATCCGGTGACCATGACCGCAGCGCCCACGCCGGTCGCAATGGAGCTGCCCACAAGGTGGTAACCGGCGTTGGTTTGCCTGGTCTCGGCGTCGCTTTTCAAGTCGGCACAGTCCGCGGCAGCGTTTCCCTTGGGATCACAGCGGTTGCCAGTCTTGAAACTGTCCTGCACACTGTTGAATTCGCGATTGGCTTGGTCCCGTTCCTTGAGGGACCACCACAGGTAGGCGGCGCCGCCCCCTGCAACCAGGGCGCCCGCGGCGACAGTGCCCCAGGCTCGCCAGCGCTGACCAGAAGCCCGGTCGAGGCGTTCGTGGAGGGCCTCGGGGGTAGGTTCCATCTCGACGTGCAAGCGACGAACCTTGCCGGGATCGATGTCGACCTGGGCTCGATAGGGCAGAAAGCCCGAGTGGGCAATCTCGATCTGGTGCGGACCAGGCGGCAGCTTCACGCTGCCGCTGCGAAGGTCGTGCAGCTTGCCATTGACTGAAAGTGCTGAACCCGGTTCTTCCCCTTCGAGCTCCAGCTCGCCAGCCTGCCAGCCCATCTCAGCCGGGTCTTCTTCCATCACCACATCCGCGTCCCAGGTCTGGCCCTCGCCCAGATCGCGGTGCAGGCTGGCGGTGCGATAGCCCTTGCGCTTCAAGGCCAGTTCGTGCGAACCAGCCTCGACCGACAGGGTAACGTCGATCGGCGTCTGACCGACCACAGCGTCGTCGAGAAGAATCTGGGCGCCGAGCACGGGCGTCTTGAGACGAATATGGGCTAGTTCGCCTTTGGCCGGCACCAAAGCCAGTTCGAACTCCTTGGTCACTCCGCCGCCGATCTCGATCTGCTGGCGCAGGGGCGCGTGGCCCGGGGCCACCGCTGCCACCAGGTGCGGGCCATTGGCCACTTCGATCGGATGCGCCATCACGTAGCGCATGTCCGGCACCGCGTTGCCGGTTGGTTCTTCGCGCGCCCCCATGAAAACCTTCACCTCGGTCCTGCCCACAGCCACGTTGTCGACTTCTATGAACGCCGGCACCTTGGTCTGAATCATCAGGCGTCCGATGCGCGCACGCTGCTCGTCACGCAGCCGGCGCGCCTCTTCCAGTTTCTCCGCCGGGGTTCGGCCCGGCGCAGACAGCAGCTTGTCGAACTCGGCGACCGCCTCGACCGGCCGATTGAGGCGGGCGCAGATGCGGGCGACGTTGAACAACCCGGGCGCCTTGCCCGATTCCACCTGGACCCGTCGGTACTCGACCAGCGCAGCGGCAAGGTTGTCTTGATCGTAGAGCGTGTTGGCCAGTCTCAGTCGCGCGACCAAGGGCGGTGGCAGGTCATCCACGACGTCCGGCTCGGAAGCCAGGGCTGCCAAGGGCACAGCCGCGAGGAGCCAACCGCAGGTCAGGGTGACAAGTGTGGTGCGCATGTGGTTCTACCTAAAAAGGATGTTCTTGTCGGTGATGAGATCCCGTTCGGAAGGGGTCAGGGGGTGCGCAGGCCTGGGCGTTTCGACTTCTGGGAACACGGCCCGCAGCGGTGTGGGCGGCGAGATCGTCGCGCTGGACGGCGCGGCTAGGCGTCGGTCTGCTGGGGGTGACGCTGCCAGCGCAGGGGGAGCTGGTGCCGGGCCGGGCTGCAGGGCCGCCGCCTCTGGGTGAAGCAGCGACGCAGGACGCGCGGCGGACGAGGGTAGCGTAGCACTGGCCGACCGCGGATTCTTTCGTGCGACCCGCGTTCCGGGATCGGCTGATTTGCGGCTGGGCACGGCACTGGTCGCCGCAGCGGCAGATGGCGAAGCAGCCGGAGACGGGCTGGGTGGCACCTGTCGCGCGGCCGGCAGCAGAGGCGGCATGGGCGGCGCCACGGTGCCAGCGCCCTTTGCCTCACTGCCCGAGCGCCCCCAGAAAGCGAAGATGCCCACGGCCAGCGCGAGGACGAGCGAGCCGGCCAGGGCCAGATACACCCGTCGGCGAGGTGCGGTGATGGCCGCGAGCACGACCGCGGTTCCTGGGAGGGCGGCTTCATCAAGGGCCGCCAACAGACGCTCTTTGAGATCGCGCGCAGTCTGCGGTCGGGCGTCGGGGTCCTTGGCCAGACAGTCGAGAATCAGGCGTTCCAGTTTTCGCGAAATCGTGTAGCCCTTGCGCGGAAGCAGCGGTGGCGGGGGGTCGAGAACAACTTGCTTCATCAAGGCCCGCAGATCGTTAGCGCAGAAGGGAACTCGTCCCGAGAATACCTCGTAGAGGATCACTCCGAACGCGTAGATATCGCTGCGGGTGTCCGCCTCCTTCTGACACAGCTGCTCAGGCGAGATGTAAAACGGCGTCCCGATGGCAACCCCAACCTCGGTCAGCTTCTTCGCGCCGGCCATCTTGGATATGCCGAAATCGAGGAGCTTGGTGGAAATTTCGCCGTCCTCGGTTTTCACCACCCACATGTTGTCTGGCTTCAGATCACGATGGACAATCCCCGCGTTGTGGATGGCGGCCAGGCCATCACACGCTTCCGAGAGCAGGCGGCGTAGTTCCTGGCGGGAAGGTGGGTCTAGGCGAAGACGGTCGTCAAGCGAGGATCCCTCCAGAAACTCCATCACCAAGTAGGGCCGCCCATCCGGCGCTGGCAGGGTCCCGTACGCGATGATCTGGATGACGCTTTTGTGTTTGTGGAGTTTGTAGGTGGCTTCGGCCTCGACCCGAAAACGTTCGGTGGCTGGATCGGCCTTGGCGCCTGCCTCGGTTCCGCCGTGCACTCTGCCGCGCAGGACCTTCACCGCCACGCGGGTCCCCGTCTGGGGCATGGCTTCATACACCGCGCCCATGGCTCCCGCTCCCAGGAATCGCGTGATGGTCCAGGGGCCAATCACAGTTCCGATGGCAAGCGTGTTCTCACCGTCGCGCACCGGAGGGACCTCAGTGACCAGCGCGCCGCTTGCGGGCGTGCGTGGCCTGGCCTGCGCTGCCTGACAATAGGCTTCGCCAGGGGGATGTTCGCGGGTACAGCGCGGGCACCACGTCAGTTCGTGCTCCGCTTGAAGTTCGCCAATGCGGTCAGTTTCGGTCAATGCCAAGCCTCATCCCAAGATCGCCGCGCAGTCTACTCCAAGTCGTCCGGGCTGGGTGATCGCGGTGGTGGCGCCCTCGATCATGGAAAGACCTGTTCTTCCGACACCGGCCACGGCTCCGCTTGTCGCGGGGCGCTAGCGCACTGCGCACCGCTGGCCCCGATCGCCGAAGCCGGGTAAGCTCAGCCAACGCGCTTTCTGCGCGAGACGAGTAGCATTGCTCCGAACGCGCGCATTCAAGTTGGCAGCAGGCATCGCGGGCTGCCTCTGCTTGGTCGCATGCTCCAAGGTTACCGCGGTGCCGCCCTCCGCAACCGACGCGGCAGCCGGAGCCGGCGGCCGCTCTGCGAATCCCGACGGAGCGGCCGCAGGCGGTGCGCTGGGCGGCCACACGGCTGCGGGCGGCACTGGGCCGGGTGCAACAGGTGGCACGGGACGGCAGGACACAGGTGGCACCAGCGCAGGCGGTGCAGGAGGAAGTGACACGGCCGGCACCAGCGGGGCTGGCCAAGGCGGCACTGGCGCGGGCGGGGACGGGCATGGCGGCACCGGCGCGGGCGGCAGGGATGCAACCGCCGGCGGGACCCCCGCGCCCGACGCGGCCAGCGGCACTCCTGATGCTCTACCACCATCCTGCTTCCTTCACGTGGAGGGCAATCGCTTGCTCGATTGCCAGGGGAAAGCCGCGCGCTTCACTGGCGTGAATTGGTTTGGCTTGGAAACCTCGAACGAAGCGCCGCACGGGACCTGGGCCCGCGACTATCGCAGCATGCTCAAGCAGATGCGCGACCTTGGCTTCAATTCACTGCGCCTGCCCTGGTCGAACGCCATCATGCGCTCGGATGCAAAGGCCGTTTCAGTGACCACCATCGGGGTCGATCCCTACGACGGCACCAATCCGATGAACGGGGCACTGGCGGGCAAGACGCCGCTTGAGATGATGGATCTGGTCATCGCCGCCGCGGGCGAGTTCGGCCTCAAGATCATTCTCGACAATCACTCGCGCGAACCCGACGCCTACGACAAGGAAGAACTCTGGTTTACCGTGAAGACCTCCGAACAACAGTGGATTGCCGACTGGGTCACCCTGGCCAAACGCTACGCTGGCAATGCCACGGTGGTGGGTTTCGACCTCGACAACGAGCCGCACGGCGCATCAAGCTGGGGCACCGGCGCGATAGCGACCGACTGGAACAGTGCCGCCGAACGCTGTGGCAATGCCGTCCTGGCGGTTAACCCCGACGTACTGATCATTGTCGAGGGCGTGAGCATCGTGGGCACTGACGTCTACTGGTGGGGCGGCAATCTGAGCGCGGTCCGCACCGCGCCCATTCATCTGTCCAAGCCGGAGAAGCTCGTCTATTCAGCCCACGAGTACGGACCCGAGGTTCACGACCAGACCTGGTTCGCCGATCCGACCTTCCCCGCCAGCTTGGCCGCCGTGTGGAATCAGCACTTCGATTTCATCATGAAGCAGGGAATTGGACATCTCTTGCTGGGCGAATTCGGCATCAAAGACCGCAGCGCTTACTCCGGAAAATCGGGGCAATGGTTCGACACCCTGCTCAAAACCGTGGGCGCGACCTATTCGTGGACCTTCTGGTGCTGGAACCCCAACTCCGGCGACACCGAAGGCATCTTGCAGACCGACTGGCTGACCCCGCAGCAGTGGAAGCTAGACGCGCTGAAGCCCTATCTCGCACCGATGATCGGGCAGTAGATGCCGGTCAGGCGCTGCTGCCCGCGGCGCTCTTCTGATAGATGAGCAGCGGCTGCTCGCCCTTTTGAATCGTCTCCTCGCTGATCACGACTTCGCGCACCGAGGGTGACGCCGAAGGAACCTCGAACATCACCTCCAGCATCGCCTGCTCAAGAATCGCGCGCAGGCCGCGCGCCCCGGACTTGTGCTTCTGCGCCTCTTGCGCAATGGCTGACAGCGATCCCTTGGTGAAACGCAGTTTCACGCCGTCCATCTCGAACAGCTTCTGGTACTGCTTGGTGAGCGCGTTCTTGGGCTTGGTCAGAATGTCGATGAGTGTCTGTTCGTCCAGTTCGTGCAAAGGCGCAACCACTGGCATGCGCCCCACGAACTCGGGGATCATGCCGTATTTGAGCAGGTCCTCGGGCTGCACCTCGCGCAGCAGCTCCCACACCCGGCGCTCCTTCTTCGACTGGATCTTGGCGCCAAAGCCGATCTGCTTCTGCCCTATGCGCTGCTCGATGATGTCTTCCAGACCCACGAACGCGCCGCCGCAGATAAACAAGATGTGGGTGGTGTCGACCTGCAAGAATTCCTGCTGGGGGTGCTTGCGTCCGCCCTTGGGCGGCACGTTGCAGACCGTGCCTTCCAGAATCTTGAGCAGCGCCTGCTGCAC
>PMBS01000138.1:0-5837 GCA_003153015.1 Myxococcales bacterium | reverse complement strand
ACGTTGAGGATCTTGGCCAGGGTCTGGGCCAGCAGGGTCTTGCCCGACCCGGTGGGCCCGAGCAGCAAGATGTTGGACTTGCCCAGTTCCACATCGTCGGCGCCCACCTTGGCGTCGATGCGGCGGTAGTGGTTGTGGATGGCAACCGAGAGGATCTTCTTGGCGCGCTCCTGCCCGATGACGTACTCGTCCAGCACGGCCTTGATGTCGACCGGCTTGGGCACGCTGGCCAGGCCGAACCCCTCGGTGTCCTTGTCGATCTCCTCAGCGATGATGTCGTTGCACAGCCCGATGCACTCGTCGCAGATGTACACCGTCGGGCCGGCAATGAGCTTGCGCACCTCCTTCTGGCTCTTGCCGCAGAAGGAGCAGGATAGACTTCCCAGATCGTCGCGTTTGCCAGGCGGCACAAAAGAACGTTAGCATCGGCCGGGCCCCGCCGCCACATCGGGCCGCCACGCGAATGTTCGCAGGTGGGCGAACGACCGGCTGCGTGGCGGTGGGGCCGGCTAGTGCGCACGCGGCCCCCTTGGGTAAGCCTTCCCAAAACCCACGCCCTACGGGCGTGGTTGATTAGTCGCGTGGGGAGCCGGCCGGCTCTGCCGGCCGCGGACCATCGCGGGAGGGCATGGGAACCCTTTCAGGGTTCCCATATCAGCGAAATGCTATGCGAGTGATCGCAATATCGGTGCCGCCCGCCTGGGCCCACATCGCCCCGATCTCGATCGCGGCCACTGCGCTGAGATAGAATGCCTGGCCCCGTCCCGTCCCGAACGAGGTGGGTGACGCCAGCGGGAGGGTGTACGTATGAACGCCAGACACGGCACTCACAGAAAACGCCCGATAGGCACCGTCTAGGGTCCGCAGCTGTACCTGGAATTGCGTTCCGCCGGCCACGACGACAGCCGCGTCCAAGTCCATATACGACGCCTGCGACAGATCCTGTTGTGACGAGGGGAGCTCTATGCGCATGCCCGCGTCCCCTTGCGCGGCGGTATCCGTGGTCTGGACGTGCACTTGGCTCGACGTGGGAGGACTGACCCAGGCAGCGGCTCCACCAGAGCCGAACGCGAATAGTGAGCTGCACCAATTGTTCAGACCCGAGCCCGCGCTTGCCACCCTGGTGATTGCCCCAAAGCCGCTTGACACGGTGGCGAAGCCGAGATCGGTGACGTTGACGTCGATGGTAGAACCGGTGCCCCAGGTTGGGGTGACGAATTGCACGTACTCCAACGCGGAGCGATCGAGGCCACAGGCCGTGGGCAAGCAGTAGTCGGCTGCCGTCAGGTTGACCGTGTAATGGGCAGTGCCCGCGCCGGACACATTCCACGAGCACCCTGATAGATTTCCACGCCCAATTATCACGCCCGCCTGCAGACCGACGGGAATGGTCGCATCGAACCATAGTTGATCGTGCGCGCTCAGATCGACTGCGTTCCCTGCGTCCAAGAGTGCTTCCATGCCTGCCTGGCCATCTACTGAGCTCTGCGCAAACACATGCGCTGAGCTGGCGCTGGGCAGTGTAACCCACTGAGCTGCCGCACCAGGGTCTGTCCACGTCATCCAGCAATAACCCGCGGGGCCTGCCTGGCAATTACTGGGCGCGTCGGTGGCACCTCCATCCCCGATTGCGCCACCACCTGTGTCACCATTGCTGCCATCCGACCGCGCACCCGGCGCGTCCGGCACACCGGCATCACCCCCGCCGCCGCTCGCGGTGGTTCCACCTGTTGTCGTGGTCCCACCGGCGCTGGTAGTTCCGCCGCTCGCCGTCGTCCCGCCGGTTGTCGTGGCCCCACCGGCGCTGGTAGTTCCGCCGCTCGCCGTCGTCCCGCCGGTTGTCGTGGTCCCACCGCTAGTCGGGGGACCACCCGTACTTGCGGTACCTCCAGTTGCTAGTGATCCACCGGTCGCTCTACCACCAGTTCCCGTGCCGCCGGCGCTCGTCGTGCCGCCCGTGCTTGTCGTGCCGCCCGTACCAGGATTGCCGCCTGTGCCGACAGCGCCACCCGTGCCACCGATGGGAACATCCGGCTGAGCGCCAGGGGCGTCTGACATCCGGGCATCGCCACTGCCGGTCATGCCACCGACTCCGGTGGCACCGCCACCCGTGCCACCGGTGGGAACATCCGACTGACCGCCAGGGGCGTCTCGAATCCCGGCATCACCACCGCCGCCACTGCCGCCGCTGCCGCCGCTGCCACCCGTGCCCAAGCTGATGCACAGATGAGAGGCACAGGTCAGTCCGGCGTTGCACGTATCATTTGGGTAGCACGAACAGGTCTCGGCTCCGGTCGGGCAGCTCCCAGCGTCGCCGGCGCCCGAAGCGCCACCGGAGCCAGTGACACCTCCGTCGGTCCCGATGAGGTTGTTGTTTGAATCCACCTGGCGCGGCTCGGCGCAGGTTTTCGTGGTCGTGCAGGTCTGCCCAGAGGGGCAATCGACATTCGTCCGGCACTGATTGTGGCACCGCTGATCCACGGCGCATATGAGCGGCGTCGGGCAATCGCTAGCGTACAGGCAATGCGCCTCGACAGGAAGCTGACACACTGTCGATTGGTCGCTGGCGGTGATGCAACTCTGTCCCGCCGGGCAGTCCACCGATGTGTGGCACGGATCGTGGCACTTGCCCCAGGTGCACACCAGACCCTGGTTGCAGTCACTGTTGAGTACGCACGCGCCACCCACATCTATCTTCTTCGCCCCGTTGCAGCCGACCACGAGCCATGACGTAACAATCATCAAGCAAAGAAGGCGCAACCGCGATGCTGGCATTTCAATCCTCCAGTTTTGCTTCTGCCGGCGCGAAGGCCCAGCGGGCAAGGGTATCACAGCGGCTTGACGATGGTTCGCCCAGGCGCGATTGCCCAAGGCCGAGGGCTGCGTCGCTTCCGCGCGGAGGCCTTGCCTCACCCGCAGCCGCCCAGGCACATCAGCAAGCCCCGTGCCAGCGCATCTCACCAAGAAGGAACCAGGATCTTCGCCACGCTCCGCCTGAACGCGCACCTGCGATTGCACCTCAAGTACAAAGCCCGGGGAACGGTTTGCACACGAAGTGCACCGCCGGCCTTCTGGTCCAGCGGTGATGCGGCTGTGGCGCGAGTGCAACTTGGCCTCGGCGGCCGGCGAGGCTTGATAGGGCGGTCCCGTTGTCCATACCGCGTTGCGCTGCTCGTAGCCCGCGTGGATCTGCGCAGAACACAAAGGCTCACGGGGAACCCGGCCGCCGGTGCAGTATCGACGTTGCCGTTCAGGGCTTCGCCGGTGAACGGCAAACCGTTATGCCGATTCACTCGGCGACGATCTCGTTGAGCCCCTCGATCACGCGCGCCATCTCCTCTTCCGAAGCGCGAGCCAGCCTGTTCCCAATTCTCTGGACCGAGAGAGTTCGCACCTGGCTGATCTTGATCCACGAGCGCTTCGTGAGACCCGGGGCCTTGCTCTCCAAGGTCAACGGGAAACCGGCGCGAGGCTCTTGGCTGGTCATGGTCATAGCGATCACCGTGCCGGATCGCTGGTTGAACACATCGTGGCTCAGAATCAAGACGGGGCGTGTGCCCGCTTGCTCGTGACCGCGGACGGGGTTCAGCTCCGCCCATCGAATGTCGCCCCTCAGTATTTGGGCCACGTAGCTGCATCCATGGCGAGACCTTCATCGGCCTCGACCTGTTCCTGGCGCGGATCGAGCTTTGCCGCCTCCCGTGCCAGCCGGGTGTGTCTGAGTCGATTGATCTTGTCGGCCAGCGCTGCCTCGACGGCCTGGCTTCGGTTTGGGAACCGGTCCGCAGCAATCAAAGCGTCCAGATCGTCAAGAATCCGGGAGTCGATTGTCACAGCCACCTTCGCCTTTGCCATAGTATGACAAATTATCATACCTTGTCTCAGATGCAAGAACGGTCTAGCCATGCGAGGACTCGTGGCTGCTCGAACGACCGGGTGCGTGGTGGCGGCGGGGGGGGGCGCGGGGTGTGTGGGGTGGGCTGTCCGTCCCGAAGTCCCCGCAGGGAGGGCCGGTGGCCGGTGGGCCCGCACCAATCCTCCAAGTCCATCGTGCATACTCTGAATCGATCATCGTGTCCTCGAATCCACCGCCACTTGGTGCCGCCGCCGCTGAGCGTGGTGTCCCGACATCACGGGTATGCGGCAGTGGGCGGCGTGAAGTCGCTGGTCCAGACAGCCGTGCCCCTCACCACGCGAAGCTCGTCGATGTAGCCGTTGAAGTCACCATTGACAGCGTTCCCCGCGGTGCCCGTGATGCCCAGAAGACCTCGTATGGTCGCGGTCGATGAGTCAGTGGCGACGAGCTGCCCGTCGATGAATGCCCTGAAGACGCCGCCCGCGCGCGTCAGCGCGATGTGGTGCCACGCCTTGTTCGTGGGAGCGGCGACGGAGTCCTGCGGGTAGTTGATGAAGTGAAACTTGCTGCCGCTGGAATTCCAGCAGGCATTTGCGCAGTAAGCGCAGGTATTCTTGTCTTCCGGGGCCAGGACTTGGACGAAACTTCCGGTGTAGTTCGTGTAGGTGACGACGTATTGCCACCAGTCGATCGTAAGATCACCAGGGAAGGTGAAGTCGTCGCTGGCGTTCACGCGCACGTAGTTGGTTTCGGATACCGACGTGCCATTGACATACAAACTCGCCCCGCCGAATTTGGATTGAGCCGTGCTGATGATGGGGTTGCCAGTGATCGCCGCCACTTTGCCGGTTCCGGAACTGTCGGTAAGCACCGTGCTGCCTTCGGTTCCGTCAAAGTGGAAGAGCGCCACGGCTTGGCTTAGCGTGATCGTCGCGTCTGGCGCGTCAGAGCCGTCCCATCCGGCATCTAGCGTGCTGGATGTGGTTCCGCCCGTGCTCGGTATGCCGCCGGTTGCCGTGGTGCCACCCGTGTTCACTGTTCCGCCCGCGCTCAAGATGCCGCCTGCGCCACTGGCACCCCCTGTCCCGCCACTGGCACCCCCTGTCCCCAAGCTGACGCACAGATGAGAGGCACAGGTCAGGCCCGCGTTGCAAGTGTCATTCGGGTAGCAGGAACAGGTTTCGGCTCCCACCGGGCACCCACTGACACCACCGTCGGGTGCAAAAAGGTTGTTGTTTGAGTCCACCTGGCTCGGTTCGGCGCAGGTTTTCGTGGTCGTGCAGGTCTGTCCAGAAGAGCAGTCGACATTGCCCTGGCACTGATTGCGGCATTTAAGATCTGCGGCGCACACGAGCGAGGGTTGGCAATCGCTGTTGTACGCGCAATGCGTCTCGACGGGTAGCTGACACACCGTCGATTGGTCGCTGGCAATGATGCAACTCTGTCCCAGCGGGCAGTCGCCCGATGTGTGGCAGGCATCGTGGCACTTGCCCGCGGTACACACCAGGGACTGGTTGCAGTCGCTGTTCAGTACACATGTGCCACCCACATCTATCTTCTTCGCCCCGCTGCAGCCGACCAAGAGCCACGATGAAGCGATCATCAAGCCAAGAATGCGCAACCGCGATGCTGACATTTCAATCCTCCAGTTCTGCTTCTGCCGGCGCGGGGGCCCAGCGGGCAAAGGTATCACAGCGGCTTGACGATGGTTCGCCCAGGCGCGATTGCCCAAGGGCGAAGGCTGCGTCGCTTCCGCGCGCGGCTCCATTCGAGTCCGACCAGCGAGGCAGGGTGTGGTTTCAGGTGGTGTCGTCATGGAGAGCCCTTTGTTTCGAGGACGCAGGCGGCTGTGGGCCTTGCTACACCAGCAGCCACCTAGACACATCAGCAAGCTCCGTGCCAGCTCATCTCACCCGAGAAAGGCGTGAATTCTCGCCACCAGCCGCCTGGGCGCGCACCTGCGATTGCACTTCAAGTACAA